>JADGHK010000282.1 GCA_019686145.1 Bryobacteraceae bacterium
CTCGATGAAATCGCGCCCTGGATTGATCACCTCAACGAGCAGGCCAGGGAAAAGAACGTGCCCCTCAGGCTTCGTGCAATTGCCAAGCGGACGGAGGAAGCGCTCTTTGCCGTTTGCCGGCACGACGCGACTCCGACGGAATGGCGAGAACTTCTCATCACACTCGGACATGCCGAGCTAGCCCTCTTGCGTTGTGGGAAGAACCTGACCCGGCGGCCGCTTCCCAGGTTGAGCGCCGACTGGATATTGGTAGTGGACGATGGCTCCGAGCGGGGCAGGGCCATACTCCGGCTCGCGCTGGCTCTTGCTTGCCAACACCGGCCACCTGAAAAGGACGGGTTGCCGCTGCAAGGTTCTGTTCGCTGTCACTTCCTCCCGCTGGTCGATCCGGACGAAGAAAGGCCTCGGTTCAGCCTGGACGAGCGCACCGGACGGCCTAAGCCTGATCCCGAATGCGTTTGCGTGGGCCGGAACCTCGTTACCGATGCGATTGCGATGGTGCAGCGCCGGTCAATATGGGCTCGCTGTAGCGGCACGGGGCGCGAAATGGTGCCTAAACTTGAGAGGGTACCTAAATTGCCGCTCTGGGCAGTGAGGTCCTGCGAGGCTACGCTGGACGAGATTGGGTGGTGGCTGCGGAGCGACGAGGTCGACGACGATGTTCTGGGGCTTGTCCGCCCGCTGCTCGCGCTGGACTGGGTCGATGTGGCCCAGCGGAGCATTGTCCCGCCTCCCCTCTGCGAAGAGGGACGCGATCCCCTTCATATGCTATTCCGTCTCGCGCATCTGCCGTTTGACGTTCCTGTGCTCGAGGCGAATGGCAAGCGGGAGGCCGCGGTTTCAGTGCGCCTTGATCCAGAGCCGCTGCGCCGACTTGCTGCTGGTGATCTGGACGGAGCGCTGAGAGTTGCCATGCGGCGACTCAATGCAAGCGGGCTACGACCTGTCTTCCAACGTGGCATTGCCACAGCGACACTAGCGCGCCGTCTGGCCGCCAGCCTAGCATTCCCTATTTCTCAAGGTGACGCAGCACGTGCAGTTGCTATGGTTTGCAAGCCGTATGAAGCAAAGGAGGACAAGCAGCAACCGTTGCTTCTTTCCATTTGAGGAGTGCCATCATGTCTATTGACCTTTCGCCGCTAAACCGACATCACGACCTGCTGTTTGAAATCCCCCTCAAGGTTCGGCAGGGTTACCGATTCCAGCCCACGGGCTTTCCGGATCTTGGGGCCGCCGAGTTCGATACTCCCAGGGGGAGATCCCTGCTCGTCGAGTCTGCACAGAGCATGGCCAACCGGCTGGAGGCTGTCTGCTGGGACGACAGCGCCAATGATCTCATCGAACCGCTGCGTGGGCTCAGCTATGTAATAGTGCTGTTGCCCGCCACGAATGGAGAGCAGAAGTACCTTACGAGCTCAATCACCGACTCGCATCGTCTCAATAGTCCTTACATCCTTGAGAGTAAAGACAAGACGTTCTTCAACATCCTGCAAGGCGAGCTTGGGGCGCTCGAAACGGGACCTATCAACCGTAAGGTTCTGGCGCAAAAGCTGCTGAAGTACGACGTGGGCTCGTTAATTCATGGCGTGTTCCTCGCTAAAGAACAGCTTGCTGGAGGGCGGCTGCGGGTAGCCCGGGCGCTAACGGCTTTCATAGAGGCGGACGGGGTGAGGGTTGCACCTTCAGGCGGGTCGAAGCAGGACCACGTAGATCCCACCGGTCAGGCGTTCAGTCAGGGCGGGGCGCAAAAGGGTTTCGGCCATGTACCATTCCCCCGTGACGAATACACAGCCGAGAAGATCACTCTCTACGCGAGCATTGATCTTGCGCAGATCCGCGGATATGGCCTCGATGATAAAGCCACAAGGCTCCTGATCTTATTGGCGCTGTTCAAGCTGCGCTCGTTCCTCGATAGCCCAATGCGGCTCCGGACCGCATGCAGTTTCGATCGGTGCGACAGCGGCGATGTCATCAGCACGAACGTGCAGGAATTCAAGTTGCCAAGCGTCGAGGAGCTTGTCGGAAAGAAAGATGGGAATGGCAACTGGTCGGGTGAGCTGCCGGAACTTATCAAGAATCTGTCCGTCGCTTCCTCCGAAGAGGTGGCCAATACCGACAAGATGCGAGTGACCTCCGTCACGTTTACGGCATAAGCCGCCATGATACGTCTGCTTTTCGAATTCTCTGCGGGAAGGTATCACGCGACACCATGGGGGCATCACGTAAACGAAGGCCTCGTGGAATGGCCTCCGAGTCCGTGGCGCATTATCCGCGCGTTGCTTGCCACGGGTTACACGAAGCTCGGCTGGCAGGATGTTCCCGACGATATGCGTCGGCTCGTGGAAGCATTTGCGGCACACGAGCCTGTCTATCGCCTGCCTCGCGCGACGACTGGCCACACGCGACACTATATGCCGGTCCGGGGATTAAAGAAGAACGGCGTCCAGAACACCAGCAATGTCATTGACGCGTTCGTCATACCCGATGGCCCGCTCGTAGTCGAATGGCCAGTCTCCGATAACTCGTTCCCTCGCAATCTCCTGGAGGAGCTCCTGGATCGACTCGGATATCTCGGCCGGGCGGAGTCTCGAGTCAGGGCGCGACTCGCCGGAGAGAACGAGAGTCTTCCCGATCTTGTGGTCTCGACGCGCCGGAGGGGTGTTGACGATGATCCCGTCCGCCTGCTCGCGCCTGTTTCTGCCGCCGCCTACACTGATTGGCGGCGTAGATCGCAAGACGGTCCCGAGGACCTCCTGGCCGCATTGCAAATCGACACGAGGACTCTTCAGAACGAAGGCTGGAACATTCCACCAGGCGCTCGCGAATCTGTCTACTGGCGTCCGGCGCACGCTCTAGCCCACGTTTTCGGGGCGGAGTCGTCTTATGACACGCGCACAGATCGCTCTGATACGGCCCTTTTCGCGCTGTCAACCGATAAGAAAAGAGACGTCCTGCCGCTCATGGAGCGGGCGCTGCCAACCATGGCTCTCTTCCGGCGAGCTTTGCTGAGCAGGATCGGAGATGAGCAGCAGCTCGGCACCTGTCCGGAACTCACCGGAAAGGACCGGGAAGGGCGGCCGCTGAGATGCAAGCATCAACACGCGCACTTCATTCCGTTGTCGCTCGATTCCCAGGCCCCGAGGCGCATCGACCACGTTCTTGTCTATGCACCGATGGGCTTTGGTCCACTAGCCGAGCGCGGGCTTCGTCGGCTACGGAGGACCTGGGCAAAGGGGATGGATGACATCGCGGTCACGCTCATCGGAATTGGGAAAAGAGGGGCGTTTCGGTCTCTCGGCGGCAAGCCAGTGCCTGAACTCGGATCGAGCACAACCTGGGTGAGTCGGACGCCGTTCATTCCTCCGCGCTTTCTCAAGCCGCGTGGAAAAGACTCGATTGAAGGGCAAGTGCGCGCCGAGCTTCTGCGACGCGAGTTGCCTGATCTCGCAGTGCCTCCTGTAATTGCGGCGCCGACAAATGACAATGTGGCGGGCAGACAGGCAAGATGGTTCCGGCGGTTCGTTCGAACACGACAGGGCAACGGTGGGACGCCTCCTGGTGGCCTGTTTCACCTCACCCTCACCTTCGATCGCCCTGTGGAGGGTCCGCTTTGTCTCGGTTGGGGTTCTCATTTTGGATTGGGCCTATTCGTACCGGCCAATGAGGGATGCGATGCTTAGCCGTCGATGATCTCGCCGATCCGTCCCGCGTAGGGCGGGCATAGCCGCCAACCTTTTTCTCCTCCAGAGCGCCCGGCGGGAGGCCGAACTGCGACGGCACTTTCCGGAGGTTTGGATCGAAGGCTTTGAGCCGCTCATCGAAGCGATGACCAACGATCCGAGCGACCGGCACGTCCTGGGGGCCGCCGTTCGCGCGCGCACGCTGATCTGATCGTCGCGTACAACCGCCGCCATTTCCAAGCTGCGTCGGTGCAAACGTGGGAAATCGAGGTGCAAGGCCATCCACGTTCCTGCGCGGCCTCTATGATCTCGATGCCGGCCTTTTCGTCGGCAAGCTGCACGAACAAGCCGCAGCCCTTGGCGTCTCGCTGACCCGTCTCCTGCAAGCCCTCGCGAAGAACGTCCCCGGCTTTGTTGAATACTTCTGCGAAGAGCAGGGCGTCGACCTTGCCGCCGAGCGAGGGACTTCGCAGTGACGACGAAGAAGGTCAAGGCGATTTTCCAGCTCAAGGTGAGCTTGCGCGACATTGAGCCTTCGATCTGGCGCCTGAAGTGCCGGGGACACACGAATGCGCCCGGCACGACGCTTCCCCTAAAGCTGACCGACCGTGAACCGGAACTGATCCTCAAGCACAGCTTCGCGCCCGACGAGTTGACCCAGCAATTCCCAGCGTATGAAGTGCGGCCACGCCAGCAGTAAGAAATCCTGCCTGAGGTGTGCAGCGACGCTCACTTGTCCTGCTTGTGACTTGGTCCCACATTCTCCGTTACATTGCACCGGGCGGCGCGAGAGGAGACGTCAGAGTGAAGAGTGACGCGCCCTACCGCGGCGCCTCCAGCGTGAACTCGATATCCTGTCGCCGCCAGCCCAACTCCCAGTGCGGCCATGGCTGGAC
>JADGHK010000283.1 GCA_019686145.1 Bryobacteraceae bacterium
CTACTTCATCATCGACGAACTGCATGCGTACCGGGGGGTGTACGGAAGCCACCTTGCCAACCTCATCCGCCGTCTGAAGCGAATCTGCGCCTTCTACGGGTCCCAGCCGCAGTTCATCTGCTGTTCTGCCACGATCGGCAATCCGAAGGAGTTAGCTGAGCGTCTCATCGAATCGCCCGTGGAACTGGTCGACCGGAACGGAGCTCCGGCCGGGGAAAAATACTTCGTCTTCTACAACCCGCCGGTTGTCAACAGGCAATTGGGAATCCGGCGCAGCTATCTTCACGAGGCCCGGCGTGTCGCGACCGAGCTGGTGGAGCGCGGCCAGCAGACGCTCATCTTCGCTAACAACCGCCTGGCGACGGAGCTGTTGCTTACGTATATGAAGGACGCTTGTGAGCGGAGTTCCATGCCCGCGGGCTCGATTCGCGGTTACCGGGGCGGATATTTGCCTCGGGAACGCCGGGAAATCGAGAAAAGCCTGCGCAATGGCGAAATTCGCGCAGTCGTCGCGACGAATGCGCTGGAACTCGGTATCGATATCGGGTCGCTGGATTCGGTGGTGATGGCGGGGTATCCCGGTACGATCGCCTCCACCTGGCAGCGCGCGGGGCGGGCCGGCAGGCGTCAGACGGCTTCGCTTGCCGTGCTCGTTGCCTCCAGCGCCCCCATCGATCAGTACATCATTGAGCATCCCGATTACTTCTTCAACCGCTCGCCAGAGCAGGCTCATATCAATCCGGATAACCTGGAGATTCTTGTAAACCACGTCAAGTGCGCCGCCTTCGAGCTGCCGATCCGGGACGGAGAGAAGTTTGGGCCGCACGACACAACGGAGATTTGCCGGTTCCTCGCAGAGCTCAACTTCCTGCACCACTCCGCCGGCGCGTGGCATTGGACCTCGGACACGTATCCTGCCGATGCAGTCAGTCTTCGCGCCGTCACCAGCGACAATTTCGTTGTCATCGACACGACCACCGAGCATCGTGTCATTGCCGAAGTCTCCTTTCCCACGGCTCTGACAACGCTCCATGAAAAGGCGATCTATCTTCACGAAGCGCGCCAGTACCAGGTGGAGAAGTTCGACTACGAGGCCCGGAAGGCCTACGTGCGGCAGGTGGACTGCGACTACTTTACGGATGCAATCGACTACACCCAGGTGAAGATTCTGGAGGAGTTCGAAAGCTCGCCTGTTGCGGGCGCAGCGGCCAGGCACGGCGAGGTACGGGTCAACCGGCAGGTCGTCGGATTCAAGAAAGTGAAGCTATACACGATGGAGAACGTCGGGGCGGGCAATCTCTCGATGCCGGAGCAGGAGATGCACACCACCGCCTTCTGGTTTCACTTCCCGGAGGCATTCCTGGCGCAGTTCCCCGATCTGACGCCGACGGAGAAACAGAGCGCATTGACCGGTCTCGGCAATGCGTTACGCACAATTGCTTCCCTGCTGCTGATGTGCGATCCGCGGGATCTTGGCGTCGCTTTAACAGAGGAGCCCGCGGCGGGCCTCAAGACTTTCGAGCCCAATCTCTACCTGTATGATGCCTATCCCGGCGGCATTGGGCAGAGCGCGCCCCTGTACCGGTTAACTGCCAAGCTGCTGGAGCACACCACCGAACTGATTTCGCGCTGTCCCTGCGAGGCAGGCTGCCCGAGCTGCGTGGGGCCGGCCGGCGAGGTGGGCGACCGCGGCAAGCAGGCGGCCCTGCGGATCCTCCACGCCCTGCGGGCATCGTAAGAGACCCGAGCCGGGCGTGGAGCGCACTGAGGTGGTTGCAGTTGCCAGGCGCCGCTCGGGGGATCTTGCAAAGGAGGCGGCCGAAGGGGTCTGGAGTGCCGGGGCTCCCGTCAAGCAGCCTACTGTCCGGTCGCTACCGACTTCTGGCAGTATTCGTCGAAGGCGCTGGTAATCGCTTTGGCGATGGTTTCTGGATCGCTCGCCTCGATCTGATGGCGGTGAAGCATCCAGACGGGCTTCCCATCGCGGAACAGAGCAATCGAAGGGGAGGAAGGCGGATAGCCAACAAGCTTTTCGCGGACTCGCGCCGTTGCTTCGATGTCGGCTCCGGCAAACACGGTGGCTGCCTTATCCGGCAGTACCGAATGCTTCAGCGCCATGGCCACGCCAGGACGGGCCTTCCCAGCCGCACATCCGCAAACGGAATTGATCACCATGAGGACTGTTCCGTTCTCTGCAAGTACCCGGTCCACTTCCTCGGGCGTCCGTGTTTCAATCAGACCATGACGGACTAGGTCTTCCCTCATCGGGGCGATTAACAGTTCTGAATATGGCAAATCACTCTCCTCCTGATTGATTCCCAGCAGGCTTGTTTAGGGTTCTCTTCTATTGTGCAAAATTCCGGCTTGCTGCTGCGGGACGCGTCAGGCGGCTTCATCGATCCGAAGCAGGGTATAGAGCTGGCATCCGCCAAGGTCTCTGACTTCGTATTGAACATGCACGACGATGTTCCGTTCTTTACGGCTCGACCAAACGCGGAGCAGCCGCTCATTTACGACTACCGAATCTGTCTTGCACATGGGGATCTCCGCACTCATTGTGAAAGACGGGCCTTGAGGGTGTTGCAGTTGTAAGAAGTCAAACCGTTGAAAAAGCGTAAGAAATAACTGAAAGAAAAGTCGGAATGGGCAAGGAGGGCAAACTTGTCTGCTGGCGTTCCCCTGGTGACGACGCTCCAGGCGAGGGTTCGCGCAAGACGGCTGCGGCGGGATGGTAAAATAATATGGGACTCACTTGCGGCACGCCTTTCGCTTAGCCTCTGGGTTCATCCTCGTTATCGTCGGTATTATCGGACTGATTCTACCGATCATGCCGGGCTGGATCTTTGTGATTCCAGGCCTGATCATCCTTAGCGATTACTTTCCGCCTCTCAAACGGTTTCTCGCGTGGCTTCGTACGAAAATGCCGGATCTGGAGGCCTGGCAGAAAAGAAGCAGGACAGCTTCCAAGGATGAATCTGCCTGAATTTGCCGGACGAATCCCTTCACGGGAAAATGGGAGTCTCCGGCCCGGAACAAACTATGCTAGATCGGATCACCGTGCACGGTGCGCGGCAGCACAACCTGAAGAACATCGATGTAGAGATTCCGCGCAACAGCTTTACCGTGATCACCGGCCTCAGCGGTTCCGGAAAATCCTCGCTCGCCTTTGACACGATCTATGCGGAAGGGCAGCGGCGGTATGTGGAGACGCTCTCGCCCTACGCGCGGCAGTTTCTCGACCAGATGGAGCGGCCTGAGGTGGACTCGATTGACGGCCTCAGCCCTGCGATTTCCATCGAGCAGAAGACGACAAACCGAAGCCCACGCTCCACGGTAGGCACGGTCACGGAAATCTACGACTACCTGCGCGTCCTTTACTCCTCGATCGGCGTACCTCATTGCCCGAACTGCGGGCATGAGATCACCCGGCAGAGCACGGAACAGATCCTGCAACAGGTGCTGTCCATGGGACGCGGCGAGCGGGTCATGATTCTTGCGCCGATCGTCCGGGGGCGGAAGGGCGAGTATAAGAAGGAACTCGAGAAGCTGGCGCGGCAAGGCTTTGTGCGTGCGCGCATCGACGGCGTGCTGCGATCTCTGGATGAAGAGATTACGCTGGACCGGCGCAAGAATCACACGATCGAAGTTGTCGTCGACCGCCTGCTGATCAAGCCCGGCGTCGAACAGCGGCTGGAAGCCTCGATCACAACAGCCACGAAGCTTGCGGGCGGAATTGTGCTTGTTTCGATCGTGAACGGCGCCGAACGGCTCTACTCGGATAAGCTCGCCTGTCCTCAGTGCGGTACAAGCGTTCCGCAGCTCGAGCCGCGGTCGTTTTCCTTCAACAGCCCTTACGGGGCTTGCGAGCAGTGCCATGGCTTGGGCAGCACGTGGGCCTTCGATCCGGTGAAGGTCGTGGTAGATCCCAGCAAGCCGCTGCTCGAGGGTGGACTGGGACCTGGCGCGGGATCGAGCTTCATGATTCAGCAGCTCGAAGAGGCGGCGCGCCGGCATCGAATCAGGCTGAGCGAACCCTTTGAGAAGCTTCCAAAGAAGACACAGACCCTCCTGCTGGAGGGCAATGCCACATTCAAGGGCATTCTTTCCATCCTGCAATCGACCTTCGAGGAAGCCGGGGAGTCGTATCGCGAGTGGTTGATGGAATATATGTCGGCGGCTCCGTGCCCGGCCTGCCAGGGGAAGCGGCTTCGGCCGAGCAGTCTTGCGGTTCGTGTAAAAGGCTGCAGCATCGCCGAATTCACAGGGGTCTCTCTCTCTCGTGCCCTTGAAATTTTGAAGAGCTGGCAGCTCAGCGAGCGTGAGCAGCAGATTGCGGGCCGCGTCGTTGAGGAAATCGGAAGCCGTCTTGAGTTTCTGATTGCGGTCGGGCTCGACTACCTGAGCCTTGACCGTTCGGCGGCAACGCTTTCGGGAGGCGAGGCGCAGCGGATCCGGCTGGCGACGCAGATTGGCTCCAAGCTGCGCGGCGTCCTCTATGTTCTTGACGAGCCTTCGATCGGCCTCCATCCGCGCGACAACGAGAAACTGCTCGATACGCTT
>JADGHK010000284.1 GCA_019686145.1 Bryobacteraceae bacterium
TCGATCTCAGCTCCCGGCGGCACGTCCGCGGCGAGGGGCAGCCATTCACTCTCCCCCACGTATTCCCCGCTCTTGCCGTCGAGGATCTGGCAACCGAGCGCGAATCCCTTTTCCCTGCTCCACGTCTCTTTCGAAACATTCCGAAGGCGGGACCGTATTCGGATCGACAGTGACTCGGCAGTGAGCGCAGAGCCTTGCCAGATGATGCTCATTCACCGCCGCCGCTGTAGAGCCAGCCAGGATAGCGGTCACGGACGGGACCGACTTTCCGGCCAACCGCAAAAATTCCATCTCCGCGCAAATCCGTGGAGAGGCTATACCGTTTCAGCAGATGCTGCACCCAAAGGAGTTCCGGGTGCCGCTCATCGCGAAACTCACCGGTCTCCAGTCGCGTGACTTCAAAGCCGGCATCCACGAAGAGCTGCCGGATCTCACGCGGCGTGTATTCCCGGTTGTGCCGGGCTTCAGCGGGCCCATCAGCGGACGGGCGCAGATACGCAGGAAAGAAGCCGGGATGATAGCCCTGCAGAATGGCGGCGATCGCCCGAAGCGATCCGATGTTTGGCGTTGTCAAAACCAGGTGTCCTCCGGGCTTCAGGATCCGGTTGATCTCCGCCATCATATGCATCGGATCTTCGAACAGGTGCTCGATGAGCTCGCAGCACAGAACGGTAGAGAAGCAGGAGTCGGAGTAGGGGAAGACGTCCTTTTCCGCGTTAAACAGGTCAATCTCGCACTGGAACTCCTCGCCGTCCATTGATACGACCTTACGATGCTCGACCGTACCCGCAGGGCCGTAGTAGCACCCACGAACATCGGAGTAGCCGAGCTTCGTTTTGAGCGCGGGCGTAATCTGAAGGTATGCGCCCATCTCGAGAATTCGCTCCCCCGGAGCGCCGGGCGGGGTGATTTCGAGAGTCTTGAGAAGTCGCGCCAGGTGGGTGTTCACGTAACTGCGGGCTTCCGTACCCGGCTGTGTCCATCCAACAATATAGTTTGAGTCCACCGTGACAGAGCACGCTTCCTGCTGCGGCTGCTGTTGCGGCTCTTCTTGCGGTATCTGCTCTTGCAGCGGTTCCGGGCAGGCGGTTGCCGCTTCCTCCAACTGCACCCACTCGGCGCCTCTCGAAACGCAGTCCAGGAAATCGACGTAGCGGCGGGCAGCCAGTTCCCAGTTACACTCCCGCTCCACCCACTGCCGGGCGCGTGCGCCCATGGCGCTGGCGAGGTCGGGCCGGCAAACGAGCAGATTCAGGTACTCGAAGAGAAGTTCCTCCTCGCGGGCATCGACGGGCACCTTGAGACAGATTTCGTCGGGAAACTCGCGGAAAGATCCGACATCCGAAACGATCACCGCCTTGCCAAGCCCGAAGGAGCGCAGCAGCGTACCGGAACTCTCGCCGACAGTCGGGAACCGGAGATTCAAGACGATATCGCATGCGGCAAGGTAGCCGACGAAATCCTCGATGGGCGTAAAACCCATCAAGCGCACGGAGTGCGAGAGCCCCAGGCTGCGGATCAGAGACTCGACAGGGAACTCGGGATGCGCCTCGCCTACGAGGATCATCCGGGCGCGAGGCTCAACTCGAACAAGGCGCCGGAACGCTCGCAGCGACTCGGCGATCCGCTTGTACGGCTTGAGGAACCCAAAGATCCCAATGAGCGGGGTCGTCTCGTCGAGGCCGAGGCAGCTCCGATAGGCCATGCGATCCGCATCGGGGATCCAGGCGCCGTGCGGGATTCGGGCGATCGGTCCCGTATAGCCTGCAGCGCGTACGTCCTCCGCCACTGCCCTGCTATGGACGATCACTCCTTTCGAGGCCGCCAGAATGCGCCGCAGCATCGGCACGCCTTCATAGTCCGGCCCGACTTCCAGACGCCGTACGCGCTGGGCATAACTCAGTGCTTCCGGGCCCCCGTCAAACTCCACCTCGCGGAGATAGGCGTCCCAATCCCCCCGCTTGATCGTCATCTCGGCGATGAGATGATGCAGGTTGGACTCATGCAGAACAACGACGCCCGGGTATTTAAGCGCTATCTCGTAGGCGAAGGCGTGGTACTGATTGTTGCCTAGCTGGTAAAGGAGAACGTCATAGCTCGACGGATCGAAATGCTTGGGCCGCGAATCAAAAACCGAAACGTCCGCCAGTCGCCGCAGCGGTTCGAGCACTGCGGCCGAGTAGTCAGCGATCCCGGTTTTCAGTGGCGGAAGAGGGGAAAAGAATGCCACCCGCATGTCTAGCGGACCAGTTCCATCGAAAACGATCCGAGCGGAAGCGGAACGCGGACAAGCAGTGGTGTACGAGCAGAATCACGAGCCACAAACAATTCGAAACTTACTTCCGACGACGGGCCTTTTACTGCGGCAACCAGACGGTCGGCCTCAGCAGCGGAACCGCCAACTTCAATCTGACGCGTCCCGCCGTACTCCAGCTTAATGTGATAGAGGGCGCCGAACAGTACCGCCTGGGCGGGCGGGAGTCGGCCTTGAGAAATCTCCCGGCGCAAATGGTACAGGAACGAGAGAGCGTCGTGCGGACACGCGCCGACGGGAATTTCCGATTTCCCTCCGTTCAGCGTAGCGCGAGTCGCGAGTCCGTTGGCCAGGTCTACCGTGGTTTTCTCTTGCGCCTTCCGCTTGCCGTGAGCCGTGTCCTTGTCGTACTCGACCGTGCAGAAGGCGTCGGTAACCAGGGACCGGACGCGGTCCTTCACCTGAAAGCCGGGAACCGCGGCATCGAGATCGAACTCGAAGCGCCAGCGGGCGCCCTCCGGACCACCGGACGGCTGATGCAGCGCGCGCATCTCCGCCTCTCCAAGAGAGAGCCCGCTTGGCCAACTAATGTTGTACCGGAGAATCTCTTCATGGAAATTCGGTCCTGGATCGGCTGCCTGCGCAAGCGACGCGGCCAGGACCGGAAGAATCAACCAACACCCCTTCATACTGAGATTGATTTCGCTTTCTGACGCGCCGCCTTTCGTTGGTAGTCTGCGACTTTATAATACACTTCCAACGTCTTATTCGCAGTTCGCTCCCATGTGAACTTGGCCGCCCGGTTCAGCCCCAACCGCTCCATCCGCGCTCGCAGTTCTGGATCGATCAGTAAGTCCCGGAGCGCCCGGCCCATTTCCTCCCGCGAATGAGGATCAAAGAGGATAGCGGCAGCATTGGCAACTTCGGGCATCGCCGAAGTCCTCGAGCACACAACGGCACGGCCGCAGGCCATCGCTTCGAGAATCGGAAGGCCAAAGCCTTCGTAGAGGGAGGGGAAGGCAAAAACGTCACAGGCTCCGTAGAGGTGAAGCAATTCCTCATCGGATACAGAGCCGGTGAAGTGGATCCGGTGACCGACTCCGGAAGCGGCAGCCGCCTGCTTCACCCGCGAGCTGTACCAAGTGTCCTTTCCTACTAAAACCAGATGGTGCGGCAGTACCGGGTGATGTCGAACGAGATCTGCAAATGCATGAATCAGCCCGATCTGATTCTTACGCGGCTGCAAGTCTCCGACTGTCAGGACAAAGGGAAAACGAAACTGAAAGCGGTTGGCGACCCAGGCAGCAGCCGACTCGCGCGGCAGCGCGCGGAAGATGGGCGAAGCCGCATAGGGAACAACGATTACTTTTCCATGACAACCGTATGCCTTCTCAATCGCCTTCCGCGAAAATTCACTCGGGCTGAGAACGTAAGCTGCGTGCCGGACGGTACGCTTTACGGTCACTCGCAGCTGTGCGGAGCGAAAAATGGGAAAGAATTCAGGATGCTCGAGAAAGCTGATGTCATGGACGCTGACGACAACCGGTACGGGACATGCAACGGGAGCAGTGTACTGCACATGCACAAGATCCGGACGGTCGAGGCGCAGTCTCGAGGAAAGATGCAGGCCCAAACGCAGAAAAGGGTTTTTCGCGACCCGGTACTTTAGAAACCGCGCAGGAATGCTCTCTTCCGCGCCTTCCACTGAATAGTAGGCGATGAACTCTGAGCTACGGTCTGACGCGGCGAAGCCATTCAATAAGTTCCGAATGTAAACTTCGTTGCCTGTTAATCGTCGACCGATAGCGTGTGCGTCGACAGAAAAGCGCATTCGCGTTCCTTCAGTATAGCTTCCACCCCCGAACCGCAGCTAGCTTAATTCTTTGTTGTAAGCCGATTTGTAAACAAATTTGTTGTCAAATTTGTAAACTGACCGGCTCGCAGTGCAGCCACTTCCTGGCGCGTCAAAACACGGTAGCTTCCGATCTGGAGGTCTCCGATCCGCAGGTTGCCGATGGACGTCCGGACAAGCTTTGACACTGTGCTTCCAACAGCTTCCACCATACGCCGGACTTGCCGGTTGCGTCCCTCGGTGATCGTGATCTCGAAGAACGTCTTGTTTGCGGAATCGCGGAGCCGTGTCACGATTGCCGGCCTCGTCGGGCCGTCCGACAAATTAACACCTCTGCGCAGTTGATCGAGCTGCTCATCATTCAGTCGAGTCGCAGATTTTACAAGGTAGGTCTTGGGTACGTTGTGCTCCGGATTCGTGAGATACTCCGCAAGCTGCGTGTCGTTGGT
>JADGHK010000285.1 GCA_019686145.1 Bryobacteraceae bacterium
GTTCAAAGCCGACACCGTCATCACCTTCACCGACCCCGCCATCGAGCAGCCGAAGCCCGAACCGAAGAAACCATAATCACTTAGGGCCGCGCTCGCGGCCCTGAACGCCTTCCAAACCACCCCAAAAAATCCCCGTTCAGGTCTGAAATCCGGCATCCCGGACACAAAATCGTCTGCCCGATGTATGTGCCCATGCTTTAATGGAAGCTTGCGATCTATATGGTAAGAGAGGGATTTCGATCGGGGCGGCGTTGGAAGGCTGTCACGCGCCGTCTGCGCGAACTGAAGATGATCGCCAAAGGGCTGGCTTCCACCGACCACCCGATTCTGGCGCACATTATCCCGATCCGCCGTTGCAATCTGTCCTGCAAGTACTGCAACGAGTACGACGACTTTTCTAAGCCCGTTCCGGTCGAAACCATGCTGGAGCGAATCGACCTGCTGGGCAGGCTGGGAACCACAATTATTACGATCAGCGGCGGGGAACCCCTCCTGCATCCGAACCTCGACCAGATCATCGCGCGCATTCGCCACAATGGCGCCATCGCCGGTCTGATTACCAACGGCTATCTGCTGACTGCCGACCGGATTAAGCAGCTCAACCGGGCCGGCCTGGACCACATGCAGATCTCGATCGACAATGTGAAGCCGGACGAGGTATCGTACAAGAGCCTGAAGGTGCTGGATAAGAAGCTGCAGCTTCTGGCCGAGCACGCGGATTTTCACGTCAACATCAATTCCGTCGTCGGCGGGGGAACGCACTATCCGGAAGACGCCCTGACGATCAGCAAGCGGGCTCTCGAACTGGGCTTCACGTCGACGGTCGGTATCATTCACGACGGAAGCGGCCAGTTGAAGCCTCTGGGCGAGAGGGAGCGGAACGTTTTCCTGGCGATCAAGAAGCTGGAAAAGTCCAGCTATTCGCAGATTAACTACTTCCAGGACAACATCGCCAACGGGCTGCCGAACGACTGGCGCTGCCGCGCGGGCGCCCGCTATCTGTACGTCTGCGAAGACGGTTTGGTCCACTACTGTTCCCAGCAGCGCGGATACCCTGGCAAGCCTTTGGCCGAGTATACGGTAGAGGATATTCGCCGGGAGTACGTGACCGCGAAGGGCTGCGCGCCGCACTGCACGGTTTCCTGCGTGCATCAGGTGGCGACGATCGACATGTGGCGGGGACCGCAGACGCTTACGGCGCCGACTTCAGAGCCCGGCTCGTCGAATCTCGTCCAGATCGAATCCGCGTCGCTTAAGTAGTTCCTGAACGGTCCATCCGGTCTGCCCAGCGCAGAAATCGAAGCAGGTCCGCGCGGTGACGCCAGGCAAAACGCCAGAACTCGGTGAAGCCGATGCGGTCTGCCTTGGTTCCCCAGTAGGTTTCAATCCTCCACCGCAAATACGGACTCCGCCATGGGGCGAGGCGGTAGCCCCGGGTGAGCCGCCACAGGATTCGAAGCATTTAGTCGCTGGCGCCGGGCTGCGAGAGTGCGGTCACGTTCCGGGAACCGTCGGGCGTCGCATAGTAGCCGGAGCGGGTACGGACACTGAGCTTCTTGCTGTTCGTGGTCACGCGAATCTGGCGGAAGCTCCCGTCGAGCGCCTGATTCGTGGGCGAGTAGGTGATGGTGTATTGATTCCTGATGTCGTGCGCCACCTGCACGGCCAGCTGTTCAACTTCGGACAGCTCCTTCGGGAAGTAGGCAACCCCGCCGGTTGCGTCGCTGAGCGCTTCCAAAGCTCTCTTCGCCTTCTTTGCCTCCCGCCGCTCTTCCTCGGCCAGCAGCCCGATGGCATACATCGTGATATCGCTGTTGTGCGCTTTTTGTACGATCTTTTCGAGGCTCACGGCGCTGCTGTTGTCGTTGCCGTCGGTGACAAGGAAGATCACCTTCTTGTCACGCTTGGCCTTGGCCTTCATGTGATCGATGACGATGTCGATCGCATCGCGCATCGCCGTCCCGCCGCGGGAATCGATCCGGGCGATCCCTTCTTCCATCTTCTTGATGTCGCTTGTGAAGGGCACGTCTTCGTAGGCCTCATCGTTAAAATTCACAACCAGAACTTCATCCTGCGGATTCGACGCCCGGACCAGGGCAAGGGCTGCCGCCTCAACTTTCCGGCGCTTGTCGCGCATGCTGCCGCTGTTGTCGATGACCAGAGCCATGGAAACCGGCACGTCCTCGCGCCGGAACGTTTTCACCTGTTGCTCGACAGAGTTCTCAAAAACTTTGAAATCTTCCTTCTTGAGGTCGGTGACAAAATTCCCCTTCTTGTCCACGACGGTGGCATGGAGCACCACAAGGCGGGTGTCGGCGCGGAAGGTCGCGGTGTCGCCCTGCCCTCGGGCGGCACCGGGGATGGCGAGTGCCGCGCAAATGAGCGCAGCCACAAACTTACTGTAATGGTGCATAGTAACCCTGGCGATACGTTGGTTTGAGCGGTGGCAAGCCGCGCGGTTGCACCAACTTAACCTGGATGCGACGGTATTTGCCATCGCGCTCCTGATTTGTTGGACTGTAGCCGATCACGTATTGGTTGCGCAGTTCTATGCCGATCTTTGCAGCTACGTCAGGAAGTTCATTGATGTTGTCTACCGGGAAGTGCCGGCCTCCGGTCTGCTCGGCCAGTTCGCTCAACAGCCCCGGACCGGCCAGCTCCTCTGCCGTGCGCCCGCGCGCCGACAGCGGTTCGAAGATGCCGATCGCATATACCTGCACGTCCGCTTCACGGACCAGATTGCGGATTTCGCTTTCGGTATAACGGCTCGAGTTGTCGCCGCCGTCGGACAGGATGAGGATGGCCTTCCGCGGATTCTTGGCCTTCTTCATCTCGTGCATAGCCAGGTAGACACCGTCCAGCAGGGCGGTGCGGCCCTTGGCCTGGGTAAAGGTAAGCCGGTTCTGAATCTCTTCGGTGTTCGTTGTAAACGGAATCACCAACTCAGGTCTGTCGTTGAACTGGATGAGGAAAAACTCGTCTTCGGGATTTGCAGTCTTAAAGAACTGAGCAGCCGCCTGCCGGGATTTCGTCAGCTTGCTCCCCATGCTGCCGCTGGCGTCAAACACCAGACCTACAGAGATTGGGGCATCCACGCTGCCGAACATGGTGATTTTTTGTTCCACCTTGTCTTCGAAGATGCGGAAGTGCTCCTTCTCCATCCCCGTGACGAACTGATTGAGCGGTGTGGTGACAGAGACGTTCACGAGAACGAGATTCGTATCAACCCGAAGGTGCGCGGAGCGGCTTTCGTTGTCCTTGTCTTTGGCGGATGGAGGCTTCGCGCGAGGCGTGATGGAAACCCGGGGCTCGGGCCCGGTTGGTGTTGTTTCCTTTGAGTTTTCGGACGAGCTGCCGGGATTCGTCCGCTCACCTGCCCACGCAACGACAGCACCGGCAAGCACAAGACTGCAGAGGGCCCTCGAAACCTTCCCACAGAAGCTCGAACGCATGGCGCCTTCCCCTCTGGTCGCAACCATTCTTGAGTATATCATGCGACCTTTTTATGGTATGATCGAACGTGCCGACGACAATTCTGGGCGTGATCCCCGCCCGGTTTGCCTCCTCACGCTTCCCTGGAAAAGCACTCACTCCCATCGCCGGGAAGTCCATGTTGCAGCATGTATTTGAGCGGGCGAGCCAGGCCAGGTACCTGTCGCGCGTCCTCATTGCCACCGACGATGAAAGAATCTTCGAGCATGCCCGCCAGTTTCAGGCGCCGGTGCGCATGACTCGCCCGGATCACCGGTCCGGAACGGATCGCGTTGCGGAGGTTGCTTCAGCCGAGAGCGCCCAGATCATCGTTAACATTCAGGGGGACGAACCCCTTATCGATCCAGCGGCTATCGATGCTGCCGCTCTCGCATTATTGGACGACGAGGAAGCTCCGATGGGGACACTGAAAAAGCGCATCGAGCATCCCGACGAAGTCACCAACCCGAATGTGGTGAAAGTCGTTACGGACCACAACGACAACGCCATCTATTTCTCGCGGTCTCCAATCCCTCACATCCGCGGGGGGGACGAGCCGCATCAGTCCGTACCCTACTTCAAGCACATCGGCCTGTACGTCTACCGCCGGGATTTTCTCCTGAAGTACCCGGATCTTCGCGTCGGCCCGCTGGAGAGGGCTGAAAAACTCGAGCAGTTGCGCGCTATCGAAAACGGATACAGAATTCGCGTGGTGGAAACCCAGTACGAATCCCTCGGGGTCGATACTCCAGAGGATCTCATGCGGGTGTCGCAGTTGTTTGAAATGAATTTAACCACTTCCGACTCACGACATGGCTAAGTATATCTTCGTAACCGGCGGCGTAGTATCCTCACTCGGGAAAGGAATCGCCGCCGCTTCCATCGGCTGTCTTTTGGAAAGCCGCGGCCTCCGCGTCACCCTGCAGAAGTTCGATCCTTACCTCAATGTTGATCCGGGAACCATGAGTCCGTTTCAGCATGGGGAGGTCTTCGTGACCGATGACGGTGCGGAGACGGATCTCGACCTCGGGCACTACGAGCGTTTCACGCACGCGAAGCTCACGCAGGCAAACAACCTGACGTC
>JADGHK010000286.1 GCA_019686145.1 Bryobacteraceae bacterium
AGCTTTAAGGAATTTTGCCGGCTGCTGGGCCCGCGTCAGGTGACGGAGTTCAATTACCGCTATGCGGATTCGGAGGAGGCCCACGTGTTTGTGGGAGTTGAGGTGGCAAACCGGGCGGCGGCGGAATCGCTCCTGGAGAGCTTGCGGCGGGCTGGAATCAGCACGCTCGACCTGACGGAGAACGAGGTCGCCAAACTGCATATCCGCCATCTTGTGGGAGGCAGAGCGCCGCAGGTGCGCAACGAACGCCTCTTGCGTTTCGAGTTTCCCGAACGTCCCGGCGCTCTGATGACGTTCCTCGACCGCATGGGCGGCAAGTGGAGCATCAGCCTCTTTCATTACCGGAACCACGGCGCTGACTACGGACGGGTCCTTGCCGGAATTCAGGTGCCGCCGGAGGACAATGACGCGTTTGAGGCGTTCCTCAAGGAACTCGGCTATCCTGCCTGGGAAGAAACCGGCAATCCGGCTTACCGCTTGTTTCTTTCCTAGCGCCTTCGAGCGCGCTCAGGCGTAGCAACGTATTTCAAAAATGTTCGCCTGATGGTGCCCGTTCGTGGCAGTAACGTGAACGCGGATGGCGTCGACTTCGAGCGGGCTGAACGAGTGCCGCCTCAAGCGCTGGTGATTGCCTGTCACCTCCGCCACCTGAACCAGTTCGCCGGAGGCCGCCTTCCGGGCGAAGACCTTATAGTCGCGGACCGTTTCCGGTTGAGGTTCGCGGAGAATGCCGCGGTTCACCGTGTCGCTCGAAGTGAGTGTCAGTTCCCGTTGAAAGCCGCTGTCGAACGTAATCTGCACATGGCTTACCTTCTGCGGCTGGGGCCAGCTTAGCTCGATCCAGGCGCCGCCTTCCTCCATCGGCGCCGACCAGCGGTTGATGACTGGTTCGGGATAGAGCGGCGACTTGGGAATGTCGCGAGTCACACCGTTGATGACATTCCTGGCGGGAGCCGAGGGATCTTCGGCGGACGCCCGTACCGACGCTTTCCGAGCGAGGTCGTCCGGATCTTCGTTGCGCAATCCGCGGATTGTCTGATCATCGCGAAGCAGCGCCTGCTGGAGCTTCCACACCAGCTTCTGCGACTGGGCCAGGGCGCGGGGGAGCACGCCGGCATCAATGCAGTGGGCGGCAGCCGTCCCGACTGCCTGGCCGACAACGGCACACGTCGCCATGACGCGCGTGGATGTGAAGGCGGCATGCGTCGCGCTGATATTTCGTCCCGCCATCATGAGGTTGCGGATGTTCTTGCTGTAGAGAGACCGCAGTGGAATGTTGTAGACGTCCGGCGTTCGGAGGTTGGTGTTCGGCGGCAGATCGGGCCGGTCAAAGCCGCCCGGCGGGTGATCGTCCATCGGCCATCCGCCGATTGCGACTGCGTCGGGGAAGTCTCCGTTCAGGAGGTCATGCTGAGTCAGGATGTGGTCGCCGACGATGCGGCGGCTCCCGCGCTTGCCGGGCATCATGCCAACCCAGTCCATGGCCCAGTTCGCGCTGTCCGGAAATTCGCCGCTGTTCTTGATGTAGTCCCAGACGCCCATCACGATCGACAGAAGCTCGAAGCGGATCCGTTCGTTGTCGCGGATCGTGTCGAGATTCCCGCCCCACTCGATCCACCAGTAGCCGTACTCCCACGAGTTGATCTTGCGGTGCCGGAGCTGCTCTTTCGTGATCTTGCGCGCCCACTTTGGAGGGGTAAAGGGCATCGCCTTCCGGTAGAGGCGCGAGGTGAAGAGAATGCTGCTGCCGAGCGTCTCGCGGTCCGGCTTTTCGGGCGCAAGGGACTCGTTGAACTCGCTGCGCGCTTCGCGTCCCCAGCGCATCTCGGCGCCAGCTTCAAGCGCGAGACGTGAATCGCCCGTGCAGTCGCAGAAGATTTTGGCCTTGATGCGGTAGAGGTGCTCGGACTTATCGCACCGCACCATCACTTCTTCGATGAGGCCGTCTTTCGTTTTCGCGGCGTAGAGGACGCTCTCGAGCAGTAGCGTGATGTTGGGCTCGCTGACCACCTTGTCATAGAGCAGCAGGTCCCAGAGCTCCCAGCACCGCTGCGGGTTATTGACGGCGTCATCGAGCCGGAATTCTTCAATCAGTCCGCTCTCGCGCCAGCCTGGACGGCCCTTGTGGCAGCTTGCGCCGACCACGTGCATCTTCACTTCGCTCGATGAGTTGCCGCCGAGCCGCGAACGGTCCTGCACCAGCACGACCTTCGCACCGTGCCTGGCTGCCGAAACTGCGGCGCAGACGCCGGCCAGCCCGCCGCCTGCCACAAGGACATCGCAGTTCAACTCGACCAGCGTCATGTTCGGCTCTGGCGAAGGGAGCCGTCCCGAGCCTGTGGGCGGAGCTACCCGCTCAAAGGCTTTCTTCATCTCCTCTGGAGACACCTGCGTTTG
Organism: Bryobacteraceae bacterium; assembly: GCA_019686145.1. Taxonomy (GTDB): domain Bacteria; phylum Acidobacteriota; class Terriglobia; order Bryobacterales; family Bryobacteraceae; genus JADGHK01. The sequence goes on from JADGHK010000286.1 coordinate 2,398, forward strand.
CTGCGCAGGCAAGTCGCCCGCCAGGACAATCAGGGAGTAGCCTCCAAGGCCGAGCTCTGAGAAGAATCTTCTGCGATTCAGGGCACACCTCCCGTATCGGACTCAACGAAATAGCTGACGGGTATCATTACACACGTCGTCGAACTCTGTAAAGCCTATCATTTCAGATTTCCTTGCTTCTCTGAAATTTCAGGCTTCACATGGATGGGCGCCTATGGCATGATGGCTCTTGCCGTTTTCAAAAGCCTTACGAACCTAGTCCGGAGAGTGATTCAGTCAGCATGCTTCATGGCGTTTATCCCATCCTGAATACAACCTTCCGGGAAGACGGAAGTCTCGATCTGGAGAGTCAGGTACGCCTGATTCATTATCTTCTGGAAAGCGGGAGTCATGGCATCGGTCTCTTTGGAAATGCCAGCGAAGGGTATACATTGACCAGCTCCGAGCGGCGCGCTCTGTTAAGGCTTGCGGTAAGAGAAGTGAACGGCCGGGTGCCGCTGATTGTCAGCTCGGGGCACACCGGGACTGACGCCGCAGTGGAAGCCAGCAGGGAAGCGGCCGATTTGGGAGCGTCCGCCCTCATGGTCCTGCCGCCTTATTATTTGCGAACGGACGCGGATGGCATCCTCTTCTACTTCGAAGCCATCAGCAAGGCGGTCCAGATCCCCATCATGGTGCAGGATGCCCCTCTGATGACGCAGGTGAATATGCCCGCACAGCTTCTGGCGAGGCTGGCGGACGAGATCGAGCACGTGGAGTATGCAAAGGTGGAAGCTCCGCCGACAGCTCCCAAGTTTTCGGCAGTTCGCCGCGCGTCAAGTCAATTGACTCTGTTTGGCGGACTCAACGGGCAGTTTCTGATCGAGGAGTTCGACCGCGGATCCCGGGGCGTGATGCCGGGCAGTGACATGATTCCCCAGTTCGTGAGAATCTGGAACGATCTGGAAAGCGGCGACAGACAATCGGCGTGGCAGATGTTTGTGAGGCTGCTGCCACTGATCCGCTTTGAATTGCAGCCGGGTCTCGGCGTGTCCGCGATGAAACACAATCTCGTCTCGCGCGGAATCATCCGGTGTCCGCGCGTCAGGCACCCGACGGCTACGTTGGACGCGGATGGCATCAGGGAGCTGGAGTTTCTCCGGAACTATGTCGACGACAGCCTTCCATCGAATGCCTTCGTCGCTTCCGCGGACGTTTGAGCATGATCCTTCGTGGAGCCAAAATCCGCCACCTCCGCTGGTACGTCGCCGGACTGCTGTTCCTGTCCACGGTCATCAACTACATTGACCGGCAAACGCTGTCCATTGTCGCGCCGCTGGTCTCAAAGGAGCTCGGAATCTCCGCAGTTGAGTATGCGAGCATCCTCCAGGCGTTTCTCATTGCCTATACGGTGATGTACCTGGTCTCCGGCGTACTCGTGGACCGCTGGGGCACCCGGACGGCGCTGAGCGCTTTCATGGCGTGGTGGTCGGCGAGCAACGTGCTGCACGCACTGGCTTCCTCGGCTGCACAGCTCGGCGCGTTCCGCTTCCTGCTCGGAGTCGGTGAGCCCGGCAACTTCATGGCCGCCATCCGCGCGACCTCCGAGTGGTTTCCGGCGAAGGAGCGAGCTTTCGTGAATGGTCTGGTCAATGCCGGGGCCGCTGTCGGAGCGATCATCGCTGCACCGCTTGTTGCCTTCCTTACGGTCGCATGGGGCTGGCGCGCGGCGTTCGTGATTACCGGGTCGTTCGGCTTTGTATGGTTGATTGGATGGCTGTTTCTGTACCGCCTCCCACGCGGCCACCCAAACATCACTGCCGAAGAGCTCTCGACCATTGAAGCAGGCCAGCCGGCATCCATCGGCCCCGGCGAAAGGCCGATGAAGTGGAAGGATCTCCTCCGGCACCGCCAGACGTGGGGCCTTCTGCTTGCACGATTCATCTCGGATCCGGTCTGGTGGTTCTATCTTTTCTGGCTTCCGAAGTACCTGGTGGAGCAGCGCGGTTTCACCATGAGCCAGGTGGGACAACTGGCATGGCTTCCGTATTTGTTTGCAGACATCGGGTCGGTGGCGGGAGGTTTGGCCTCGGGGTATCTGATCAAGAGGAACTGGAACGTCCAAAAGGCCCGGAATGCGGCAATGCTGCCCTGCGCTTTGGTGATGCCG
>JADGHK010000287.1 GCA_019686145.1 Bryobacteraceae bacterium
TGCCGGTGTACAGGGTATCAGCACATTGTCAGCGCCGTTCAGGCGGCAGCTTCGAGATCGGGAGATTGAAATGGCGACAACAACCACCAAGAGTCCCGCACTCCTTGTGGGCCAATCCCTTCGCCGCAGAGAAGATCCTCGTCTGATTACGGGGACGGCTACGTATGTGGACGATGTGAAGATGCCGGGGATGCATCACGCCTGCATCCTGCGCAGTCCTCACGCTGCGGCCCGGATTCGGGCGATCCGGACCAGCCGGGCGCTTGAGATGCCCGGCGTTGTTGCTGTTTTCACTGGCGAGGATGTCGCGCACCTCGGCCCGGTGCCCTGCGGCGCGGCGCTTCCCGGTTTGCGCGTGCCTGCGCACACAGTTCTCGCCCGCGACCGCGTCTATTACGTCGGTCATCCGGTAGCGGTGGTCGTCGCCACGGACCGGTATCTCGCGGCCGACGCCCTGGACGCGATCGAAGTCGACTGGGAGCCCCTGCCGGCGGTAGCCGATCCGGAGAAGGCGTTAGAGCCGGGCAGTCCTGCCGTGCATCCTGAGTGGCCGGATAACATCGCGTTCACGTACAAGCAGGAGGGTGGCGACGTCGACAAAGCCTTTGCAGAAGCCGACGTGGTGGTGCGCCAGCGCCTGGTGAACCAGCGGCTCATCCCGGTGGCCATGGAGACGCGCGGCGTTGTCGCGGAATGGAAACCCGGAGACCGGCAACTGACCCTCTACACCTCCACGCAGATCCCGCATCTGGTTCGAACGCTAGTGGCCGGCATGCTCAAGATGCCCGAGAACCGGCTGCGGGTGGTTGCTCCCGAAGTCGGCGGAGGTTTCGGCAGCAAGCTCAACGTGTATGCCGAAGAGGCTCTCATGGCCTTCGTGGCGATGAAGATCGGCAAGCCGGTGAAGTGGATTGAGTCCCGGCGGGAAAACTTTGTCGCTACAATCCACGGACGCGGGCATGTCGACTATTACGAGGTAGCGGCAAAGCGCGATGGCACAATCCTGGGCATCAAGCTGAAGCTCATTCAGGACATCGGAGCGTACCATCAGCTGCTCACGCCTGCCATTCCGACGCTCTCCATCCTCATGATGCCTGGTTTGTATAAGTGCAAAAACGTGCGCGCCGATCTGATCGGCGTCTTCACCAATTGCACTCCCACCGATGCCTATCGGGGCGCCGGACGGCCTGAGGCCACCTACGGGATCGAGCGAATGGTGGACATCCTCGCCGCGGAGCTTCAGATGGATCCTGCCGAAATCCGCTTTAAGAACTTCGTCGGCTCCGGAGAATTTCCTTATCAGACTGCCACAGGGCTCTCTTATGACAGCGGCGATTATGCCGCTCCGCTGCGAAAGGCGCTCGAGACGGTCAACTATGAGACGCTGCGCGAAGAACAGCGGAAAGCGCGCGAATCCGGCCGCCTGATCGGGATCGGAATTTCAACCTATGGGGAAATCTGCGCTCTCGGTCCTTCCGCGTCCTTGCCGTGCGGCGGCTGGGAAAGCGCTACGGTCAAAATCGAGCCCGGCGGTCAGGTCACCGTCCTGACGGGGATCTCCCCTCACGGTCAGGGCGAGGAAACAACCTTTGCGCAGATCGTTGCCGATGAGCTGGGCGTAAGCGTCGATGACGTCGTAGTGCTTCACGGCGATACGTCGCTCGTGCAGTACGGGATCGGCACTTTCGGCAGCCGCAACACGGCGATCGGCGGAACTGCTCTCTACTTCGCCTTGCAGGACTTGAAGGAGAAGCTCAAGAAGTTCGGCGCCATGCTGCTTGAGAGCGATGACGTCGTATGGAACCGCGGGCGGTGTGTCTGCATGAAGAGCGGTAAGGAAGTCACGCTTCCGGAGATTGCAGCCGCATCCTACCGCGCGATGAAGCTTCCAGAGAACACTGATCCCGGCCTGGTTGCAACCCGCTTCTGGGAGCCTCCGAACTTTACCTTCCCCTTCGGCGCTCACATCGTCGTGACGGAGGTCGATCCTGAAACGGGGGCTGTGCAGATTCTGCGTTATGTCGCCGTGGATGACTGCGGCAAAATCATCAATCCGCTACTGGTGCGAGGTCAGATACATGGCGGTGTCGTGCAGGCTCTCGGCCAGGTGTTCTACGAACATGCGGTTTATGACGAAAATGGCCAGCTCGTGACAGGCGAACTTACGGACTATGCGATTCCCAAAGCGTCCTACGTCCCGGCGATTGAGAGTTATCACACCGAGACGCCATCGCCTGTGAATCCTCTCGGCGTTAAGGGCGTCGGCGAGGCAGGGACGATTGGCTGCACGCCCGCGGCAGTCAACTCCGTAGTCGACGCGCTGAGCCATTTGGGCGTCCGGCACATTGATATGCCGCTGACTCCCGAAAAGATCTGGAAGGTGATTCAGGACAGGAGGACGGCATGATTCCCGATACGTTCGACTACTCTGCTCCCGTCACTCTGACGGAGGCGATCGAGCTGCTGTCGAGCGGCGCGAAGGCGCTGGCCGGAGGGCAGAGCCTCATTCCCTTGATGAAGCTGCGGCTTGCTTCTCCGCAGCATCTGGTCGACCTGTCGCGGATCCCCGAGCTCTCCGGCATTCGGGAAGAGAACGGCGTCGTGCACATCGGAGCGATGACAACTCACTACGAGATTGAGAGCTCCATGCTGCTACGGACCGCGTGCCCCCTCCTTCCACAGACCGCCAGCCGCATCGGTGACGTACAGATCCGCAACATGGGCACGATCGGCGGCAGCATCGCTCATGCGGATCCGGCGTCCGATTATCCTGCAGCACTGCTCGCATTGGACGCCGTGGTGCGCATCGCCGGTGCAGGCGGCTTTCGGACAATCTCCTATGAAGACCTGCTGGTGGACAGTTTCTCGGTTGCGCTGGAGCCGGGAGAAGTGATCGTCGACATCATGGTGCCTGTTGATCCCTCGAATACCGGCACATGCTACGTGAAGGCTCCTCAGGCAGCCTCCGGCTTCGCCATTGTGGGAGTTGCGGTTCGAGCCGTGAAAACGGACGGCATCGTCTCATCGGCGCGGGTGGGCGTCACCGGACTTGCGGCAAAACCCTTCCGGGCGCGTAGCGTGGAACGGCAACTGGAGGGTACTCGGGGCACGGATGCCGATATCATTGGCGCTGCGGCTCTCGTGGGGGACGGAGTGGACGCTAACTCGGATCTGCACGCCTCGGCCGACTACCGCAAGCATTTAGCGGAAGTCTACCTGCGGCGGGCGCTCCGCGCAGCCCTCATCTGAGCAGTTGAAAACCCGGAGACGAACGTGATCATTGAAGGCACGAGAAGCGTTGCCCTCGAGCCGCAAAGGCTCTATACGCTGCTTCAGGATCCTGACACTCTCGCCCGGTGCATTCCGGGCTGCGAATCATTGGTGAAGGAAGGCGATCAGGAATACCGCCTCAAGATGAAGCTGGTCATTGCGAGTGTAAATGGCCTCTTCGATGGCAGAGTCCGGATCGCGGATCCATCACCGCATGAGAGCTTCCGTTTGATTGTCGAAGGAAGCGGACGGGCGGGATTTGTCAAAGGCGACGGCGTGATCCGGCTCGCGAGCGACAATGGCGCGGGAACGAACGTCCACTACAAGGGCGAAGTTCACGTCGGCGGAACGATCGCAGCGGTCGGGCAGCGCCTTCTCGATATGACCGCGAAGATGGTGATCAAGCGCTTCTTCGACAAGGTCTCGGAAGAAGCGGTTGCAAAGGCTTCAGGCACGTAGTGCTGCCCGGGTTGTATCATCTACAGGAACACATCTATGAGATTGACAGCAGCGCTTCTGCTGAGTGCTCTCCCGATTCTTCTGGCCGAGGAGTACAAGCTTGGTCCTGACTCGCAGCGAAAGCCTGGAGTCCCGCAGGGCACGGTAACGAAATACACGTGGAATTCCAGCCGCATTTTCCCCGGCACCGTCCGCGATTACTGGGTCTATGTCCCGGCGCAGTACAAGCCGGAGAAACCGGCCTGCGTCATGATTTTCCAGGATGGCGGGGGCTATGTGAATCCGGAAGGCGCGTGGCGCGTGCCCGTTGTCTTCGACAACCTGATTCATGAAGGCTCGATGCCGGTCACGATCGGCATCTTCATCAACCCCGGCGTGCTTCCGGCTTTGAGCGAGAAGCAGCAGAATCGCTACAACCGCAGCTACGAGTACGACGGGATGAGCGACCGTTATGCCCGCTTCCTGATCGAAGAGATTCTGCCGGAAGTCTCCAAGAAATACAGGCTGTCTTCCGATCCGAACGACCGGGCGATTGCGGGCTCCAGTTCGGGAGCAATTGCAGCATTCACCGCCGCGTGGCACCGTCCCGACGCGTTTCGCCGCGTCCTGAGCTTCATTGGTACTTACGTCAATATCCGGGGCGGCCACAACTACCCGACACTCGTCCGAAAGATGGAGCCGAAGCCGCTGCGGGTGTTTCTGCAGGACGGTGACAAGGATCTGAACATTTACGCCGGCAACTGGTGGATCGCAAATCAGGACATGTACTCGGCTCTGCAGTATGCCGGGTATGAGTCGACGTTTGTTA
>JADGHK010000288.1 GCA_019686145.1 Bryobacteraceae bacterium
GAAGCACTGGCGCAGCGTCGCGGAGCCAGCAGAGCTCACGAGACCGGGCTGAACGAACGCAACGATCTGCTGCGGGTTATTCACCGGCACCGACGTTGTTCCCGAAATCGAGATCAAAGCAACGATCTGAGACGGGATCAGCGACGGGGGCAGGTTCGGATTGACCGTCGTCACCCCGGTAGCATTTGCCCGGACGTTCGTGATGCGGATCGTTTGCACCGTGGTGCCGGGCGGAAGGATCGGTACATTGAGCCAAACCAGAGAGTTTGCACCCGCGAGCTGCCCCTGGAAGGCGTTCGTGTTGAGCGAAGCCGTGGCCGGCTCGCCCAGGAGCAACAGGGCTTCGGTCGTATTGCCAGAAGTGATCCGGCTGGTAACGTTGGTGTTCAGGAAGATCTGAACGTTCGCCGTGATCGCCGCGCCGCTACCGCCAGAGCAGTTAAGAACAATGTCGCCTACAAGCTCAGTGATGCCTTCTGCACGAGCCAGAGGCGGAACACCAGCAGTGGCGGTACACGCAAAAGCGGCTTGCGCGGCTGCCGGCTTTGCGGTAAAGGCAACCAATGCAAGCATCGCCACGGCTGGCAACAATTTGCGAAAATCTGCCATTTCCTTCTCCTTGTGAGATGCGAATCTGAATTGATGGAAGTTCTCTTGCAACCTGAGCCTCATTGATGCAGTACAACAGGAACCAATGGCCAACGAAGCGTGCAAACGAGACGGAACGCTTTTGTTTTCGCCCATCCGCCTGCCTGCTTCCTTTCGCCTTGCGCTCTCTGCCCGCTCAAATTGTTGTTTGACCTCTTGTAGTGTCTTTCGTGCTCGCGGGATTCATGCACAAATGAATGCCGCTACGTTCTGGACGCAGACACATCATTCTTAGCATTACCCTTGACAGCAAGTCAAGACTAAGATCGTGTCTGCACCTGGACTTACAAGTCAGACTCCACTCCTCTAAAGAATCAGCTTGAGCCGTTGAATGTACCGCCGGTCAATGTTAAATCAGCGAAGCGCACAAAAGCCGCGCTCAACGGCAGGATTCGCGCCTGAGTGGGTACAGCGTACTGGAGGTCACAGACCAGCAGCTGGGGAAGTTACTGCCCGTTCATGAGAGGAATCCGCACTCTGGAGTGGGGGTAGGCCAGTGAGGGAGAGCCGGACTACCGCTGTAGTCCGGCCAGGAAGACAGTACAGTTACTTCATCAGCTTTTGAAGGCGGTTCATGCTGTTCTTCAGCTCTTCGCTCGCCTCAACGATTTCATTCGTGTCGTAGATCACCCGGGGCGTCATGAAGACCAACAGCTCGGTACGATTTTTTGTGTAGGAGCGGCCTCCAAAGGCGGCGCCGAGGATGGGGAGTCTATGCAGCCCGGGGACGCCGCTGCTCGAGTTTGTATCGGTTTCCTGAATGATTCCGCCGATCGCGATGGTGTCCCCGTCCTGCAAAGTGACTTGGGTTGTAACGTTTCTTTTACTAAAGGATGGGGACGGAATCTTGGCGTCCGGATCCTGGGGCAGCGGCGCGCTCACTTCCTGATTGATCACAAGGGTCACAATTCCACTCGGATTCACCCGCGCCAGAACGCTCAACGTGACACCGGCAGTACGGTTCTGGATTGTATTGGCAAACACGGAGTTGCCGCCACTTTGGATGGGGGAAACGGCGGTCGATGATAAGGTTGGCACTTCGGAGCCGACGGTAATGACGGCCGGGATGCTATCGGTAGCGATGAGACTCGGCGCGGAGATGACGCGAGAACGGCCGTTCGCTTCCGTCGCACTGACGAGCGCGAGCAGTTCGCGGCTCTGTCCCACCAGCGCTCCAAAGGTCAGAGTGAATCCACCGGGACGGTCGCCGCTCCCTGCGCCAGCGACTCCTGTCAGCTGGTTCGTGCTAGGAAACCCGTCCGGGCGTTGGGCGCCCTTGCGCTGCAGGAAAGCCTGAACGCCGCTGCTGAGCTCTCCCGTCAAAGTCACTTCATAAATCTTCGCTTCCACCAGGACCTGGCGCGGAGGGACATCCAGATCCCGCAGCAGCTTCAGAATTCCCTCGTACTCATCCGCGGTGGCCTGAATCAGAAGCGTATTGTCCATCGGATTGGGCACCACGCGGGGAATCCGCATCGGCGCGTAGGCTGGCAGGCCTCCTGCACCCAAATAACTTCCGGTCAGGTCCGTACCTCCAGTCCCGGAAGTACCAGAGGTTCCGGATGTCCCTCCACTCTTACCACCGGCTCCTGTCGCTGATTGTCCCGCTTGATAGGGGATGGGCGTGCTAAGCATTGGCAGATACGGCGTGCCCATCATGCCGTATCCCATGCCGCCATACATGCCGCCGCCGTACATCCCGGCTCCGTACATTCCGGCTCCATACATGCCAGCGCCGTACATGCCGCCACCATACATGCCGGCCCCCGCGCCATACGCTCCACCGCCTCCGCCGTACATTCCTGGCATGGCGCCCCCGTACATGCCGGGCATCCCGCCCATCATGCCGTAACCCATACCGCCATACATCCCCATCATTCCGTAGGGGATGCCCAGGTATAACTGCATAATTGCTGCGGCCAGATACTCGGCGCGCCCATACTTCACGCGGTAGACGAAGTTGTCGACAGAGCCGGCCTTGGACTTGACTGCGACATCCAGCTTGCGCAGCCAGTTCTCTACTTCGGTAAAGACACCAGGATTGGGAGCAACAGCGACGAGAGTATTAATCCGATTGATCGGTAGCAGCCGGACAGGAGTGCTGTCTTCCGTCAGTGAAATTCCTTTGAGGATGTTCTCCAGCTCCAAGGCGATTTCGGAAGGCCGGCTGTGCTCAACGCGAAAAAGACGCACTCTCTGGTTGGCAAAGTTGTCGTTGTCGAACAGCGATACAAGCTCCATCAGGCGCTTCATGTTGCGCCGGCTATCGAGAATCAGAAGGAGATTGGCGGGGGGATAGGCCCAGGTCTTGCCGCTAGGTCCAATAAACGGTTCGAGCAGCTTGGCCAGCTCTTCCACGGTGACGTACTTCAGGAAAACCAGGTTGAGCATGGACCGGTCGTCTTCGGGGATATCCTTCGCTTCCAACTGCTGCGGCGGAACCGGCAGCTGAGCCACCTCGGCGAGGGGAACAATCCGGTAAATGTTGCCCACCTGGATCATCGCCGCGCCGTTGATGCGCAGGATTGTGTCGAGCAGGTCGCGCGGATTGATGTCCTTCGTTTCACCGTACGTGTTGAGCGTGACGCCTCCGCGGACGCGGGGATCCAGGATGTAGTTGATCCCCAGCTGCCGGGCGAGGAAGTCGATGACTTCGAGAAGCGAGGCGTTCTGCAGATTGAGTCCGCCGACAGTGGCCGGGGCAGCCTGTGTCTGGGGCTGCGCCGGCGGCTGCTGGGGCTTGGCCGCGCCGGGCGCCTGCTGTGTCGGCGGCTGCTGGGGCTTGGCCGCACCGGGCGCCTGCTGTGCCGGTGGTTGCGCAGGCTGCTGCGGTTGAGGTTGAGGTTGCGGCGGCTGCTGTTGCTGCTGTTGCTGGTTCTGAGGCGGCAGCGGCCGAACCTGAAAGCCGGGAGGCGACCCGGGCGGCGGCTGTTGCGCCGAAACTAGGGCAACGACCAGCAAATATACGCAGCCACGCTGCAAAAACCTGAACATCAAACTATCTCTCCTGAGCATTCTTGGGATCTGCGGGCTTGGTCTTCTCCTGAGTCCGCCTCCAGACAGCCTGTTCCTCGCCGGTCAGATCAGACTTCTTCTTACTCCAACGCAGCTTGCCGAACGGGCTTGGCTTTTCAAAGTGCAGCGTCTCTCCTTCCTCTCTCACTGTTGTGAATTCGTCCGGCCCCGGCTCTGATTGGGTTTCTTTTTCCTCGAACCGGAGCAGCCCAAAGGGAGTCCTGCGGTATATCCACGTCTTGCCGTCTTTGTCGACATGGCGCCAGGTCGCGACATCGATCTGCTTCGCGTCCGCCGGAACCGTCGTAGGCGGAGGCGTTGCTTTGGGTTTCGCGACCGGTTGCTTTGCCTCCCCAAGCGCCAGGCCGAGGGGGATGATGAGCGCGATGATTGTTTTTTTCATTGGATCAAGACTCCAGTTACTGCACCGGCTCCCAGCGGCAGATTTTGCCGAAGGGGGTCGTGGAAATCAGTTTCCGGTAACCGTCGACGACGGTACCGGCAGGCGAATTGTCGCCCGGCACGCATCCGCGAATCTCTCCATCCTTTCCAGGCGCCGGACCGGGCTTTACGTTTGTCGCAATCACAGCAGAACCGCTATTGGGCTTCGGCGGTGCGGACTGCTCAGGGGGCGGCGAGGTTGGGGCAGCAGGCGCCTGCTGCTGAGGCTGCGGCTGCTGAGCCTGCAACTGCCTCCGCAGCGCCGCCATCTGGTCCAGTGTGCGCCGCACCGGCTGTCCATCCCACTCGAATTCAATCTCTGTGCGATTGATCGAGACCAGCTTGAATTCGCCAATCCGATCTCCAATCTTGTAACCGCGGTGGCCGCCCTCGGGCTTTTCCCCCAGAATGACCGTGGGACCTTGCCCAAGA
>JADGHK010000289.1 GCA_019686145.1 Bryobacteraceae bacterium
ACGTGGCGACATCGAAGAGATGGGAAAGCTCCTCGTCTCGTCGCACCGGAGCCTCCAGCATGACTATGAGGTGAGCTGCCCGGAGCTTGATTTCCTGGTGGATGCCGCCCTGGCAATTCCCGGTGTTCTGGGAGCCAGAATGACTGGCGGCGGCTTCGGAGGCTGCATTGTGAGCCTGATGGAGCGCGGCCGTTACGATGAGTTCGCGGAGTCAATCAGCCGCGCGTATCGCCAGCAGTACGGCAGGGAGCCGGAGGTCTACCGCTGCAAGCCTTCCAAAGGCGCGGGCGAGGTCGGCAAGGGATTGTGAGTGCAGAGGCCGGGACGGCCGCCGGTCATCTGGAGAGGAGCGTTCCCTCTCGAATCTCGTCCGATCCGCGCCTTACAATGCGATCCCCCGGTTTTAGCGGTCCGAGAACCTGGACCAGCTCACCCGCAGGAGCGCCGCGCGAAACATTGACCCACTCTGCCTTCCCGCCGTTGTCACGAATGACAAACGTCCGTTCGGTCGTGGTGACGATGGCGGTTGGGGGAACCAGAAGCGAAGCTCGGCCCTTTCGCACGGGCCAAAGCACTTCGGGATACATGCCCGGCGCCAGACGTCCACGCGAATTCTCAACGTCAAGCTCGACCGCCATCGCGCGAGTCTCCGGATTGAGAGAGTGCGAGGCGCGTGCGACAGTCCCGTAGAAAAGTTCCCCTTTGTAAGCGGGGAGAGAGAAGGATATGCGGCTGCCGATCGGCAGAATGCCAATGTCGGTTTCGGGGACGGGAACCACCAGGCGCAGGCGTGTATTCTGCTCCAGGCGAAGGAGGGGACCTGTTGTCGGACCAACCAGAGCTCCGGGGTGCGTCAGGCGTTCCGTGATCACGCCGTCGAACGGCGCGGTGACGCGCAGATAACCGGCCAATTCGCGCAGCGCCTCGAGCGATGCCTGCGCCGCTTTCACGGAACTTTCCGCGGCCGTGACTGCAGCACGGTCAGCCTCGAGGGCCTTTTCAGCAACGACCAGCTCGTTTCCGGCGATGGCTCCAGGCGTCGCCGCAGCGGCTTTCAGCCGCTGGAATGTGCTCTCTGCGGCAACCGCCTTTGCTTCCAGTTCCGCCCTCCGCGACTCGGCCGCCCGGACCTTCGCCTCCGCTTCTGCAATCTGAGCGTTCATTTCGGGAGCGCTGAGGACTGCAAGCAACTGCCCCTTCTTGACCACGCTGCCGCGATCCACTTCGACGCGCTCGACAAAGCCTGCGACACGTGCCCGCAGGTCGACGCTCTGATAAGGCAGCAGCTCTCCGGGAAGCCGGACTGTCTGATCGACGGTTTTGGCGACCACCTCTACTAACTCGATGTTTTGGCCAAAGGCGGCAGCTACGGAAAGAGTCGCAATCAGACTAATTCGTCTCATAGTATCGGCTCGTCGGATCATCCGGATCTAAAGAGGGGGAAACAGCGCGCCGTCCGCGCTGCATTACCGCGTAGACAGACGGCAGCACCATCAAGGTGGCGAAAGTGGCCAGAATCAAACCCCCGATCACTGCTCTGCCCAGCGGCGCAGATTGCTCAGAGCCTTCAGAGATGCTGAAGGCGATTGGAACCATGCCGGCGATCATCGCCGCCGCTGTCATGAGGATGGGGCGCAGTCTGCCGCCAGCTCCGGTGAGCGCTGCAGACACCGGGTCCTGACCGCTCATGCGAGCGCGCTCGGCAAAGGTGACAAGCAGGATTGCGTTGGCGACGGCGATGCCTGTCGCCATGATCGCCCCCATGAAGGATTGAACATTCAGGGTTGTCCCGGTCAGCAGCAATGCCGCCGCTACGCCGCACAGTACGGCCGGAATGGTTGAAACCACGGCCGCCGCAAGCCGGAACGACTGAAAGTTCGCAGTGAGCAACAGGAAGATGAAGCCAATTGAGAGCGCCAGCCCCACCTGCAACCCCGAGATGGTCTGCTCGAGGGCGGGAACCTGACCGCGCAGATTGACGGTGACGCCGCGCGGAGGTTCCCCGACACGGCGCAAGGCGTCCCGCACCTGAGCAGCCGCCTGCCCCAATGGCAGGTTATGGACGTTCGCCGTCAGGCTGACGACACGCTGCATGTTGTATCGCTCTACCAGTCCCATGGCGGTACCGTACTTCACATCGGCCACATCGCCGAGCTGAGGCCGCGGCGAACCGGCAGAAACAGGGATCTCGCGGATGTCGTCGAGCGAGGCCATGTTCTGCTGCGGGATTTCCACCTGAATCTGGAAGGCGTTGCCGCTGTTCGGATCGCGCCAGTAGTTCGGATCGATGAAGCGGCTGGAGGAGGTGGCCGCAACCAGGCTCTTGGCGACGCTGGCGACTGTGAGCCCGAACTGCCCCGCCCGTTCGCGGTCGACTTTGACGTCGACGGTCGGATAATCCAGAGGCTGGGCGTACTGCAGGTCGCGCAGTGTCTCGAGCTTGGCAAGCTCCAGGCGCACCTTCTCCGCGTACTCGCGATTCGCTGCCAGGTTCGGTCCCTGGACAGCAACTTCGATGGGGGTCGGAGACCCGAAGCTCATCACCTGGCTGACGATGTCTCCCGCCTCGAACGAGATAGCGGTGTCAGGAAGCTCCTTGCGCAAACTCGCCCTGAGCCGCTCCTTCAACTCCTCGCCGCGAAGCTTCGCGCCCGGTTTCAGCGCGACCGTCAGTACCGCTTCATGCGGTCCGCTGGTCCAGAGATAGATTGTATTGACGGGATAACTGGCGGGCTGCACGCCGATGAAACCGGTAGAGATTTCGACATTCTCCGGCCCTACCTCCCGCTTGATGACGTCAAGTGCGCGCAGTGCGATTAGCTCGGTTCGCTCGATCCGTGTGCCGGTGGGAGCACGCAGGCGTATCTGAAACTGTCCGGAATCGACCGATGGGAAGATTTCTGTTCCCAGCTTCGGGAGCAGGAGAGCGAGCAAGCCGAAAGCCGCAAGCAGATATCCGCCGACAACTACGTAGCGGATGCGGAGGACGGCTCCCAGGTATCGGCGATAAACGTTTTGCAGGAACCCGACGACGCCTGCCTTCTCCTCGGCAACGCTGCTTTCACGCATGAACCACACGGACATGATTGGCACCAGCGTGCTCGACAGAACGTAGGAAGAGATCATCGCGAAACCGACGGCCAGAGACAGAGGTACAAACAACTGCCTTCCGACGCCGCTCATGAAGAACGACGGCACAAAGACCGCCAGGGTGCACAGCATTGCGAGCAGACGCGGGAGCGCCGTCTTCGCGCAGGCCTCAAGGACCGCCCGTGCGCGCCCCAGGCCGCCGACCATGTGCGAATGGATGTTTTCGATCTCGACCGTTGCTTCGTCGACCAGCACTCCAACAGCAAGCGCCAGCCCTCCGAGCGTCATGATGTTAATGGTTTGTCCGGAGGCCCAGAGCCATACCACCGCCGACAGCAGCGAACAGGGGATGGTGGTGATGACAATGAGGGCGCTCCGCCAGTCTCTGAGGAACAACAAAACCGTCAACCCGGTGAGGATTGCACCCAGGAGACCTTCGTGAACCAGGCCGCGAATGGCGTTGGCGACGTAGCGCGACTGGTCAAACTGTAAGTCGATTGTGACGTCCTCTGGTACAACTTTCCGCATCTCCGGCAGCGCGGCCCGGACTCTGCGGATGACGGATAGCGTAGAGGCGTCGGCTCGCTTGGTCACCGGAATATAGACCGTACGCTTCCCGTTGACGTGGGCGTATCCGGTGACGATATCCGTTCCGCTTTCAATCGTGGCGATGTCGCGGAGGTAGATGGGCGGAACTGTGCCCGTGCGCACTGGGGCGTCAAGGAGCTCATCGAGATTGCCGCCAATTACGGAATTTGTTGACGCAATCCTTGTAAGGTCTCCGGTCCGCACATTGCCGGAAGGCATCACTGTACTGGCACGGTTCACTGCGGCAATCGCCTCTTCCGGCGATATCCCGTAGGCGCGAATCCGCTCCGGATTCAGCCTGACGACGATCGTGCGCTGGTTTCCGCCAAACGGCGGCGGCGCGGACACTCCGGGAAGAGTTGCAAACAGTGGGCGCACCCGGTTCAAGGCGAGATCCTGCATCTCGCCAGGAGAGCGGATGGGGCTCGAAAAGACCAGCTGGCCGACCGGAACGCTGCCTGCGTCGTAGCGCACAACGAAAGGAGGAACCGCGCCGGGCGGCATGAAGGCTCGCGAACGATTTACATTCGCTACAACCTGTGCCATCGCCTGGCTCATGTCAGTGCCAGGATGGAAGACCAGCTTCATCAGGGCCACGCCCTGAATACTTTTCGACTCAACGTGCTCGATGCCCGTGACGTAGAGGAAGTGATACTCGTAGTAGTACGTCAGGAAGCCTTCCATCTGGGATGGATCCATGCCGCCGTAGGGCTGCGCGACAAAGATAGCCGGAGCTCCCAGATCCGGGAAGATATCGGCTTGCATCCGCTGGATTGCCAGGTAGGCCGACATCGCGACGGCGAGAACCGCCACAAGGATGGTGATCGGGCGCCTGAGCGCGAG
>JADGHK010000290.1 GCA_019686145.1 Bryobacteraceae bacterium
GTCGCAATGCCGTTTCTGGGTGTTCTCGCGCACATTCACTTCGTAGGTGCTGATACCCATGACCGGCACGACAACCTTCACCCGCGGATCGACTGCCGCGGTGAACCAGCTCATGGCCGCGCCGCCGGAGCGTCCCGTCATGCCGATGCGGTCTCGGTCGACCTCCGGCCGCGTCTCCAGGTAGTCGATCGCCCGGATTGCGTTCCACACTTCGACGCCCGCCGGGCTGTAGCCCCGCGAGTACCAGTCGTACATTTCCTGCATCTGAATGCCGTGGTGAAGCGCGAAGGTTTCTGCGATCTGGATGGAGTCCAGAATGAACGCCACGTAGCCGTTCTTGGCGAACGAAATCCCATGCCGCTGGTATGGAACTTTGTCGCCGTGGGGAGAGTAGGAGTGGCCGCAGACGTAGATGATCGCCGGTAAAGGCTTCGAGCGCTCCTTCGGAATGTACAGATTGCCCGTCACATAGAGTTTGGGCATGCTCTCGAAGGCGATCTTTTCGATGGTGTAGCTGCCCTTGTCCAGGACGCCCGTAATCCGGACGTTGAGCGGCGTGCGGCTGGGCCAGGGGAGCAGCCCCAGCATGTCGCGCATCTCTTCGAGCCGCTTCGCCCGCACCTTCTCCCACGTCTCGCGGGAAGCTATCTCGGCGGCTGCACGGCTGGTGATGGCCTTGGCTGCCCGCTCCAGGTAAGCGGTCACCTCCCTTTGGGACTCCTGCATGCGGCGGTACGGGTCGTCGGAGGTCGGCTGCGCGGCAACGGGAAAGCTGAGCGTCAAGAGGACACAAAGCAGGCGCATTCCGAGATTATATGGCGAAAGCGCCCCTCCAGATTTTCCTCCGCATGCTGCGATAATTGAGATTTACCTACAACACCATGAGCAAGATCCTGCAATCACTGCCGGTCGGCGAAAAGGTCGGCATCGCCTTCTCGGGCGGTTTGGATACGAGTGCGGCCATCTACTGGATGCGCCAGAAGGGAGCGATCCCGTACTGCTACACGGCCAACCTGGGCCAGCCAGACGAGTCCGACTATGAGGACATTCCGCGGCGCGCCCTGGAGTATGGCGCGGAAAAGGCGCGGCTGATCGACTGCCGCCAGCAACTGGTACGTGAGGGATTCGCAGCCCTGCAATGCGGCGCCTTCCATATCTCGACCGCCGGCCTTCCCTACTTCAATACAACGCCGATCGGGCGTGCCGTCACCGGAACGATGCTCGTGACGGCAATGAAGGAAGACGGAGTCGACATCTGGGGGGACGGCAGCACCTACAAGGGGAACGATATCGAGCGCTTCTACCGCTACGGGCTGATGGTGAACCCGGACCTCCGGATTTACAAGCCGTGGCTGGATGAGGCCTTTATTAAGGAACTCGGCGGCCGCAAGGAGATGTCCGAGCTGCTCGAGAAGGCCGGGTTCCAGTATCGGATGAGCAAGGAAAAAGCCTACTCAACGGACTCGAATATCTGGGGCGCCACCCACGAGGCGAAGGACCTGGAGTTTCTCAATAACGGCATCAAGATTGTGGAACCGATCATGGGGACCGCCTTCTGGCGCGAGGACGTCGAAATTAAGCCGGAGGTCGTCACGGTCGGCTTCCACGAAGGGCTTCCGGTCTCACTGAATGGCAAGACGTTCTCCGACCCGGTGGACATCGTGCTCGAAGCGAACGCCATCGGAGGGCGGCACGGACTAGGCATGTCCGATCAGATCGAAAACCGGATCATCGAGGCCAAGAGCCGCGGCATCTATGAGGCTCCGGGCATGGCCCTGTTCTTCATCTGCTACGAACGCCTCGTCACAGGCATCCATAACGAAGGGACGATCGAGCAGTACCGCGACATGGGCCGGCGGCTGGGCCGCCTCCTCTACGAGGGACGCTGGTTCGATCCGCAGTCGATGATGATCCGGGAAATGCTCCAGCGCTGGGTGGCGAAGCCGATCACCGGAGAAGTAACGCTCGAACTCCGCCGCGGGAACGACTACAGCATCCTCGACACCAGGAGCCCGAACCTCACGTACAAGCCCGAGCGCTTGACCATGGAGAAATACGAGGGCGCCTTCACTCCTCAGGACCGCATCGGGCAGCTCAACATGCGAAATCTCGACATCAGCGACAGCCGCGAGAAGCTCTTTGTGTATGCTCGGGCGGGCTTGCTCGGACCGCAGGGTCCGTCCGTCATCCGGCTGATCGATAACGGCGCCGCCGATCCGGATTCCTCCGGGGAGTAGGATTCCCTGCTCCCGGCTCTTTCTGCTTTTGCTGGTCTGGACGGCTGTGGCGGACAGCCGTCCTCCCGTGTCACTCGTAGCGCAACGCTTGCATTGGATCAATGCCGCTAGCTCGTTTCGCAGGGAGGAACCCGGCGCCAAGGGCAACGAGCGTCAGGATTGCAACAGCGGCCGAGGCGCTCAGCGGATCCGCCGGCTGGACGTTGAAGAGCTGCGATGATACGTACCGGCTCACCAGGTAGGCAGCGGGTATCCCGATCACCAGGCCGCCTGCCAGCAAGAGCAGAACCTCGCGCATCACAAGCCACACGACGGAGCTTTGCTGCGCGCCAAGCGCCATGCGTACCCCGATTTCCTTCGTGCGGCCCGCCACAACGAAAGCCATGACGCCATAAAGCCCCATGGCGGCGAGCAGGGTTGCCAGCCCTCCGAAGGCCGCAGACAAAGCAGCGATGAATCTTTCCGTTCTCAAGGTCTCATCGAGCTGGTTCTCCAGCGTCTTCATTTCGTAGACGGGCATCGCAGGATCGATTTTCGCGATCTGCGCTCGCAGAGCGCCGAACATCGTCTCCGAGGGGAGGTTGGTTCTGGCATAGAAGGTCGCGCTGGCCGGAAATTTGCTTTGGAAGTTCGGGACGAACACCTGACGTCTCACTCCTTCGCGTGGACCTTCGTAGAGAGAGTCTTCGACTACCCCGATAATCTCGATAGTCAGTTTCGTGCCGGGGCCGGTTCCGAAGCCAAGCCGCCGCCCAACGGCGCTTCGCTGTCCGAAGAAGTGAGTAGCGAATTTTCGATTGACGATCGCGACCGTAATCTCATTGCCTTCATCGCGATGATCGAAGTCCCGTCCCTCAAGCAACGGCACCCCCATGGTCTTCCAGTAACCAGGCGAAACGGCGTTCATGAAGGCCTGCATATCCTCGCCGTCCTGGTGACGGTATCCCTCCACGGACATGCTGGAATCCCATTCCGAACCGTGCAGCACCGGAACCGTTGCCAGTGCGGCGGACTGCACGCCCGGCATCGACCGGATCTCTTCCAGCAACTGTTTATAAAAGGCTTTGATGCGCTGGACATCGTATCCGTTGAGCGCGGGATCCACCTGAAATGTCACCAGATTCTCGAGCTGCTGGAAACCGGTGGCGGTGCCTTTCAAATTGGCGAGGCTCTTGACAAACAGGCCCGCGGCAGCGAGCAGCACGAACGAGAGCGCAACCTGCGCCGTCACCAGAATCTTGCGGATGCGGATCGAGCCGCCACTGCCCGTCACGGCTCCCACGACATCCTTCAGCGTGTTCCAAAGGTCGAAGCGCGTGGACTGCAGCGCAGGAGCGAGTCCGAAGATCAGCCCCGTGAGGCATGCGAGCGCGAGGTTGAAGCCCAGAATTCGCAGATCGGGCTCCGCACGGAGCATAAGCGTACTCTGCTCGCTCGGCAGGGAGCGCAGCAATCCACGGATCGTCCACACCGACAGGAAGATTCCAACCACTCCGCCGGTGAGGGAAAGGATCACGCTTTCGGTCAGCAGCTGCCGCAGCAACTGCCACCGGGAGGCGCCTAGTGCCAGCCGGACCGCTATTTCCTTCTGCCGGACGACGGCGCGCGCAATGAGCAGGTTCGCCACATTGAAGCAGGCAATCAGGAGCACCAGCGCGACCATGCACATCAGTACTACGAGCGCGGTGCCATAGGATTGCCGCGTCTGCGAGTATCCGTTCGCCGCCTGTTCCACTCGAACTTGTCTTTGCAGAAACCGATCCCGGTAGTACTGCGAGATATCCTTCAGTCCCGGTTCCGCGAGCTCATTCTGCAAGATCTGATAAAGCAGCGGCTGCAGCGAAGCCCGGGCGGATTCCACCGTATAGCCCGGCTTCATTCGCGCAAAAATCTGAATCCACTGGCTCCGGCGCTCTCCGAGGTGATCCCATCCTGGCGTCATCAGTGGCTTCATCTGGATCGGAACGCGGATGTGTGGCGCGTACGTTGGGTCCAGTCCGTTAAACCCCGGCGGCGAAACGCCCACAATGGTCATCGGGTAGTTGTTGACCAGAATCTTCTTCCCGAGCATGTTCGGGTCCGCGCCGAAACGCGTTACCCAGTAGTGGTGGCTCAGGATGACAACCGGATGTCCCTTGTAGATCCGGTCATCCTCCTCGGGCGTAAAGAGACGTCCGAGGGCTGGCTTCACTCCCAGCGCCTGGAAATAGTTCCCCGAGACGAGCTCGGCCATGACACGCTCCGTCTGGTTCTGATAGTGCACGGAAAGCGCCGTGGAGTAG
>JADGHK010000291.1 GCA_019686145.1 Bryobacteraceae bacterium
TTGGGGTTACACTGGCTGGAACAGACTGCAAAGGAGAAGGCATGCCATGATGCGATTCGCCGTGATCCTCCTGGCGCTTTCCGGCTCCCTGGCCGCCCAGGATTCGATTTTGCTCGTGCTGCAGAAGGGAGCCAGCTCGCTTGCGTTCTATAAACCAAACGGTGAACTTCAAGCGACTGTCCCTGTAGGCCGGCACCCTCACGAAATCGTAGTCTCCCGCGATCGCCGTTACGCTTATACGAGCGATAACGGCACGATGCGGATCGAACAGCCCGGCACGGGCGGGAATACAGCGTCTGTCATCGACCTGAAGGCTCGCAAAAGGGTCGGAGAAATCAACCTGGGCAACTACCGGCGGCCGCACGGGCTGGCGCTCGACCCGGAAAAGGGCATCCTGGCCATCACAACAGAGCTGCCCGATCAGCTCCTGCTCGCGGACGTCAACAAGCGGGCGGTCATTAAGACGTTCGATACGAAAGGAAAGACGTCGCACATGGTCACGCTGCAGCCGGGCGGAAGGATGGCGTACGTCAGCAACAGCAGTTCCGGGAACATCGCGGCGATCGATCTTACAAACGGCAGCGTGAAGCTGATTCCCACGGGCCAGCGGCCTGAAGGAAGCGTTGTCTCTCCCGACGGCAGGTTCCTGTATGTGGCGAATCGTGAGAGCCACACCGTCAGCATCATCGATACCGCGAAAAATGAGGTGACTGGCACGATCCGGACGTCCAAGGGTCCGGTCCGGATTGCCCTGACGCCCGGCGGAAAACTCGTCTATGCGGCCATGCACGACAAACGCGTGGAGATGGCTGATCCCGCGACGCGGCGTGTGCTTGGTCACGCTCAGCTCGACGGCCCGCCCGTTTCGCTCAATCTCTCCCCGGACGGCAAGCTCGCCTACGCATCCGTAGAAGAGATGGACACCGTCTACGCCGTCTCTCTGCCGGACATGACGATCGTGCGGAAGTTCCAGACTGCGAAAGGCGCCGGGCCTGACCCGGTGATTTCCATTCCGGCACAGTAGAGCGGAGCCAGCTACAGAATGCGCATCAGGGTGTCTTAGTTGGATCAGCGTTGCTTTTCGGTTAGTCAGGCGGGTTTAGTTTGGTGCGGATGAGAGGACTTGAACCTCCACGGAGTTGCCCCCACTAGAACCTGAATCTAGCGCGTCTGCCAATTCCGCCACATCCGCACTTTCGGGTGGACACTCTCATTCTCTAAGATGCAGCGCCTTATGTCAATTGATTGAGGTCCTTCGGGCCGCATCCCGGAGTTCGAGCACCAGTTCCATTACCTTCGTCTCGATCTCGTCGCGCACTTCCCGATAGACCTTGTCGCTCTGGCCGATCGGATCGCGGATACTCCAGGTCCGGACCTCCTTCCAGCCGGCTTCTGGCAGCGGATAGCCGCTCATGTTCACCACAAGGTCAATCACGGACGACCGGATCAGGCTGATGCTCTTCGGATACTGATCCGTCAACAGAATGTTCTTCTCCCGCATCACCGCGTAGGTAAGCGGAGCAATATTCACGGCGGGCACCAAGCCAGCGCTGTGCGGCTCCATCACGTCGGAGCCGTAGGCGAGAGCGAAGCCTTCCGCCATCTGGCTACGGCAGGAGTTGCCGAGGCAGACAAAGAGGACCCGTTTTGGCTTCACCTCGCAACCCTGTCGACGAACATCCGGTGGACGGTGGGGTCGGGGGTCAGCTCCGGGTGGAAGGTCGCGACCAGGTGGCGCCCGAAGTCGACCAGCACGGGGTCGCCGAGATACCTCGCCAGCACACGGCCCGTTTCGCCCACACGCCGGATAATGGGCGCCCGAATGAAGACTGCTTCCAGCTCCTTTCCAGTCAGGCCATCTTCCGCCGCCAGCCTGACGACACGGCTATCGAGCTGGCGGCCGTACGCGTTGCGCTCGATCGCCATATCCACCAGGCCGAGCGATTCCTGCTGGGGCGAGGAAACCTCGCTGGCGAGCAGGATCGCACCCGCGCACGTTCCAAAGATGGGTCTTTGCTGGCCGAACTCCCGGAGCGGCTCGAAAAGGTTCTCCAGGCGAAGGAGCTTCAGCATGGTCGTGCTCTCGCCGCCTGGAATCACCAGGCCTGCGACGTTCTGGAGCTCCGCCGCCGTACGCACGAGAACGGAGTCGGCGCCCGCTCGCGCGAGCGCCTTCTGATGGGCTTCGAAATCGCCTTGAAGGGCGAGGACGCCGATCGGTTTCACTACCAGCCCCTGGTCTGCAACATCTCGGACTCAGGCATCTTCGACACATCGAGCCCCGGCATCGCCATCCCCAGATCCTCGCTCGCTTCGAGCAGCTTGACCGGATCGTTGTAGTAGGTGGCGGCCTTCACGATCGCCCGTGCGCGCGCCTCGGGATCTTCGCTCTTGAAGATGCCGGAGCCAACGAAGACAGCCTCTGCGCCGAGCTGCATGACAAGCGCAGCATCGGCGGGCGTCGCGATTCCGCCGGCAGAAAAGTTGGGCACCGGGAGCTTGCCGTTCTGTGCCACCCACTCCACGAGCTCAAGTGGAGCCTGCAGCCTCTTGGCCTCGGCGACAAGTTCTTCCTTGCCGAGCACGGTCAGCTGCTTGATCTCCTTCACAATCGTGCGGATATGCCTTACGGCCTCGACGATATTTCCGGAGCCGGCCTCACCCTTCGTACGGATCATCGCTGCGCCTTCGGCGATCCGGCGGAGAGCCTCGCCGAGATTCCGGGCGCCGCAGACAAAAGGCACCTTGAACTGCCGCTTGTCGATGTGGTGCTCCTCATCGGCCGGAGTGAGCACTTCGCTCTCGTCGATGTAATCGACCTCGAGCGCTTCCAGAATCCGCGCCTCCATGAAATGGCCGATCCGCGCCTTCGCCATCACCGGGATGGAGACGGCTTCCATAATCTCCCGGATCTTGCGGATTGGCGCCATGCGCGCGACGCCTCCCTCTTTCCGAATGTCCGAGGGAACGCGTTCCAGAGCCATCACAGCGCAAGCGCCGGCCTTCTCCGCGATTACGGCCTGCTCGGCGTTCGTGACGTCCATGATGACGCCGCCTTTCAGCATCTCCGCCAGGCCGACCTTTACCCGAAATGTCTCGTCTAAATAATTCATTGTGCCTCCCGCTTGTAATCCTTCTAATCCCTTCTCTTTAATCGCTCTGTTCTCTCTCCGCGCCCCGTCGCTCTAGACAAGTGCGGAAGTTGATGCTTCTTCGCGCGCTGCCCGCGCCCGGTCCAGCTCGCTGGCAAAAATCTGGCCCAGCACCGCGACACCCTGCCGGATCTTTTCCGGCGTCAGACCGGCAAAGCTCAGGCGCAGGGTGCCGGGCTCGTGCCGTGACACGGAAAAGAACCTGCCCGGCAGATAGGAAACGTTTTCGCGATGCGCGCGCACGAGCAGCTCGCCCGCATCCAACGGTTCCGGCAGCTTCACCCACAAGTTCATCCCGCCCTGAGGACGGGTAAACGAGGCGCCCGCCGGCAGCTTGCTCTCGCAAGCCGAAATGACGGCGGCAAGACGGTCCGCCCCGGCTCTGAGAACCCGCGCCCGATGCGCTGCCAGTCTCCCGGACTCGGCAAAGCGCAGCAGGACAGCCTGCGAAAGCTGGTCCGTATGCAGATCGCTCGATTGCTTCGCCTCGGCAAGCCGCACGATCAGAGGCTTCGGTCCTGTCACCCAACCCACGCGCAGACCCGGAAACGCGATCTTGGAGAAACTCTTTAAGAGGATGGTGTCGCCAGACTCATCGAGCTGCTTGATCGACGGCAACGGCTCCCCATGATAGCGGAGCTCGCCGTACGTGTCGTTCTCCACCAGGACCGCCCGGGCGTCGCGCACCATTCGCAGGATCTTCAAGCGTGCCGGGAGCGAGAGCGTTGCCCCCGTAGGATTCTGGAAATTGGGCGTGAGGATCACAAGGCGAGGCTTCTCGCGATGAAGCGCAAGCTCCAGAGCATCGAGATCGACGCCCTCCTCTCCCATCGGGACGCCGACCAGCCGGGCTCCGCCGCGAGTGAGCAGATTCTTCAGTCCTGGATAGACCGGATCCTCGACAACGACAGTCTCGCCGGAAGGCGCGAGCACTCTCTGGATGAGATCCAGCGCCTGCTGGACGCCGTTCGTCACCTGGAGATCATCTCCTTCCCGCGCGATGCCCGCCTCCCGCGCTTCCTCCAGCAGATAACGCCGCAGGGGGGCGTATCCGCTCGGCGACCCTAACTGGAGGATCTCGGAAGCCCCGGCGCTTGCAATCACCTCCTCGCAGGATGCCCGGAACTCCTCCAAAGGAAAAAGCTGCTCGCTTGGGCGCGAGGTCGCGAAACTGATGGCGCTTTCCGGGATCGACGCCGGGAGCGGCGGTGAGCTGGCGGAGGATCGAAGCAGATTGCTCCAATCCAATCCGGACGCCCGGGACGGTCCCCCGTTCACAAAGCTGCCGCGCCCGACGTGCCCCTTGACCAGGCCTTCCTGCTCCAGAAGCTCGTAGGCCGCCGAAACGGTCGCGCGGTTCAG
>JADGHK010000292.1 GCA_019686145.1 Bryobacteraceae bacterium
AAGCATCACGCCCGCCGATAAGTTGATCTCGGCGTAGCGCACATTCTCCGCTTCGAGGCGCTTCAGCAGACGCCGCGTGACCAGGGCATATTCGGCGGGTCCCTTCAGATAACTGGTCACCCACTTGTAGCACTCAAGGAATCCTGCAAAGTCCCGGAAGCGGTAGCGGGAGGCAATTTCATCAAGGGTGAGGAGCGGATCGATTTCGCGAAGCGTCTCAGGCTCGACAGTCCCCTCCAGGTGGAGATGCAGCTCCGCCTTAGGCAACTCGGCGTAAGTCAAACGCATTCTTTGCCATAATAGCTGACGTGACTCATGAGGAAGTAGAAGCAATCGTAGGCGGCTATCACGGTGATCCTTTCCGCATTCTAGGTCCGCATGCGGTTGACGAGCCCCAGGAGGGGAAGATATGGGAGGTTCGAGCTTTTCTTCCACAAGCAGCCGAAGTGTGCGTCGTAAGCGCGGACGGCAGAGCGTGCGTGCCCATGAAGAAGGAGCACCCTCGCGGCTTCTTTGTGGGGCGCCTCCGTCAGGAACCAGGGGCTTATAAGCTTCGCCTCAAATTGTGGAACGGCGAGACCGCCGACATCGAGGACCCTTACCGGTTTCCTCCTCTTCTTACTGATTTCGAGCTTTATCTTCACGGAGAAGGTACTCACTATGAAACCTACAACTCCATGGGGGCTCACGTTGTTACCTGCGAAGGCGTGCCCGGTGTGCGGTTTGCCGTGTGGGCTCCGAACGCACACACGGTTTCCGTTGTCGGCGATTTCAATGACTGGGATACGACCCGCCATCCCATGCGGCTCCGCAACGGAGGCGTCTGGGAGATCTTTCTTCCTCATGTCAAGGAGGGATCTGCTTACAAGTATTTCGTCCGGTCGCGATTCCGCGGATACCACCAGATGAAAGCAGACCCTTATGCCTTTGCTACGGAAGTTCCGCCCAAGTCAGCCTCGATCGTTAAGGACATTAACAGCTATGTCTGGAACGACCAGGAATGGATGGAGACCCGGGCGAAAAAGGACTGGCTGAAAGAGCCGATCTCCATTTACGAGGTGCATCTGGAATCGTGGATGCGAACGCCGCAGGGCGAGCCGCTGACGTACCGGGAGCTGGCCGTCAAACTGGTGGAGTACGTCAAGCGGATGGGGTACACGCACATCGAGCTGCTGCCGATTATGGAGCACCCCTACTCCGGTTCCTGGGGCTACCAGGTGATCGGCTACTACGCCCCCACGGCGCGCTTTGGTCCGCCCGAGGATTTCATGTACTTCGTCGACTGCTGCCATCAGGCGGGCATCGGCGTGATCGTGGACTGGGTGCCCGCGCACTTCCCGAAGGACGCCCACGGGCTCGCCTACTTCGACGGCACCGCCCTTTACGAGCACGAAGACCCGCGCAAGGGCGAGCATCGCGACTGGGGCACGCTGGTCTACAACTACGGCCGCAATGAAGTGCGCGCTTTCCTGATCTCAAACGCGCTGTTCTGGCTGAAGAAATACCACATCGACGGTTTGCGCGTCGATGCCGTGGCATCCATGCTCTATCTCGATTACTCGCGGAAGCCCGGGGAATGGATTCCGAACGAGTACGGCGGCAATGAGAATCTCGAAGCCATCGAGTTCCTGCGCCGTTTCAATGAGCAGGTTCACAAGGTCCCCGGAGCCATCACCGTGGCGGAAGAATCCACTGCCTTCCCCGGGGTCTCACGTCCGGTCTATCTCAATGGACTCGGCTTCACGATGAAGTGGAACATGGGCTGGATGCACGACATGCTGGCTTACTTTTCGAAGGACCCGATCCATCGGAAGTATCACCACAACAACATCACCTTCAGCATGCTCTACGCGTTCACGGAAAACTTCGTCCTGCCCATCTCGCACGATGAAGTCGTCCACGGAAAGCGCTCGCTGCTTTCGAAGATGCCGGGAGACGAATGGCAGCGCTTTGCGAATGCACGGGCCTTTCTGGCCTACATGTACGGACACCCAGGCAAGAAGCTGCTGTTCATGGGCTCCGAGATCGGGCAGTACGAAGAGTGGAACCACAACACCGGCATCCGGTGGGAGCTGCTCAACTTTGACTACCACCGGAAGCTGCAGGCGCTGGTCAGGGCGCTGAACGAACTCTACCGGAGCCAGCCGGCTCTGTATCAGGTCGACTTCCACTGGACCGGTTTCGAGTGGATTGATTTCCACGATGTCGAAGGATCGTGCGTCTCGTTTATACGGAAAAGCGAAGACCCGGAGGATTTCCTGCTGTTCTGCTGCAACTTCACCCCGGTCCCGCGGCACAGCTATCAGATTGGCGTGCCGCGCGAGGGTTTCTATGAAGAAATCCTGAATACCGATTCCGAGGCGTTCGGTGGATCGAATGTGGGGAACGGAGGGATGGTATCAAGCCGGGACATTCCGTTTCACGGACGTCCCTACAGTATCTCGATTACACTGCCACCGCTCGCCGTAGTGGTGTTCCGGTTGCGGCGTTAGCTCTGCATGGTCGATATTCATAGCCACATTCTGCCCGGACTCGACGACGGCGCCCAGACGCTCGAAGAAAGCGTGGCGATGCTGCGCATCGCGGCGGAAAGCGGAACGACGGATATCGTCGCAACGCCGCATGCCAACGTCGAATATACGTTTGATCCGGAAATTGTCTCCTCCAGGATCCGCGAGGTGCAGGAAGCCGTCGGATCCCTCATCCGGATTCACGCCGGCTGCGACTTCCACATGAAGTTCGACCTCATCGAGGATCTGTTCCAGAACCCCACCCGCTACACCATTAACGGCAAGGGTTACCTGATGGTGGAGTTTTCGGACCTCATCATCCTCCCTACAACCGACGTTGTCTTCGATCGCATGAATAGCGCCGGAATTGTTCCGGTAGTTACGCACCCCGAGCGGAATCCCCTTCTCCAGCAGCGCCTCGACCAACTGGAGCGGTGGACACGGAATGGCGTCCTGTTGCAGATTACGGCGCAGTCCCTGCTCGGGCGTTTTGGCCCCACGGCGAAACGCGTCTCCGATCAATTGCTTGACCGGAACCTCGTGCATTTCGTGGCAAGCGACGCGCACGATACGGAAGACCGGACACCGCGCCTGGACCTTGCCTGCCAGTACGTGAGCAAGCATTGGGGAGAGTCCCGCGCTGACAGACTGTTCCGCAGAAACCCGGCGGCCGTACTGAAAGGAGAACCGTTACCTGCGCCGGATGAAGTGGAGATGACCACCCGGCGCAAGCGTAAGTGGTATCAATTCTGGGCCTGAGCAGACGCTAAGCGACGCATTCGAGTAAGTAGTACTTCTTGCCGTCGTCTTTAGCGATCTGACCGGCTATCTGCCACTCGTGGCCGTGCGCCAGATAAACGCAGCGGTAGGAATCATACTCAAGGCCCACCTGCCTTTCGACGCGGTACGCCTCCACCTCGATCGTATCGCCCACCGACCAGGTCTGCTTCAGTATCCGAAAAGGATCCATTTGCGGGATGCGCGCTTAGCCCAGGCCGCTGCGTTTGAGCGCGTACTGGATGGCTTCCACGGGGACCTCAAACTTGGCCATCCCCTTGTTTCCTTTGTAGCCGACGTCGGCAATCCCAATCGGGCTGGTGTAAAAGGCGTCGACCACCATGCGCCTCGCCCAGTTGAAGAAGTGGATGCCAGGAGCAAGTTCCGGCTTTGCATTCCTGGAGTAGGCAAGCAGATCGAGCAAAGCCCGCTGCTGCTCCGGCTTGGCTTCGATGAATACGGAGCCGAAGCGCTTCCGGCTTTCACGGTCCAGCCATCCAAGCCCGCCCGTGTAGATCAGGGCGAGCTGGGAGTTGCCACTGCAAAGCAGATCGATGAACTCCGGAGCGCCCGCTTCGACGGCTCCTTTGGAGACTTCGTCCGCGGGAATGATCAGGTCCGCGAGCACCTGGAGAGTCTTGTACTCGTGGGCCGTAAACACCTTGGGCTTATAGGCTCCGGCCGCCGGCTTCTTTGCCTCAGCGACGGCCTGATGCACGTGCTGCGCCGCTTCGGCGGAGATTCCGCCGCTCAGCATCGCCGCTCCCAGCGCCGTCAGCCAGTCTCGTCGCGTTACCTCAGACATTGCCCTTCCTCAGCTCCTCGGCAAGATATTCAGCGGTACGCCAGGCAAGCGCGCAGATAGTGAGCGTCGGATTCTTGTCCGGATTGCTGACAAACGGGGCGGCGTCCGCCACAAAAAGGTTCTTCACATCATGCGCCTGGCAATACTTGTTTAGCGCTGAAGTCTTTGGATCGTTGCCCATCCGGACCGTGCCCAGCTCGTGGATAATCTCGCCCGGCACAGAAATATCCTTCTGCTTGCCCACTACCGTCCCACCCATGGTTTCAATGATCTCAGTAAAGGTCTGCTCCATGTGCTTCACCTGCGCCCTCTCGTAGTCGCTCCACTTGAAATGGAAGCGCAGGACAGGGATTCCCCACTGGTCAACCACGTCGGGATCGATCTCGCAATAGCTGTG
>JADGHK010000293.1 GCA_019686145.1 Bryobacteraceae bacterium
CCGCCGCGTCTTCCGATGAGCGTGTCGCGCAGCATCCGCTGCTCGCTCATCGGCCCGAGAACCGTGTCCAGTTGGTCCTTGTGACGGCGGATCGCGGTCTGGCGGGCGCATTCAATTCCAACCTGATCAAAGGCGCGCAGCGCTTCATCGAGGAGCGGCCGGAGGCTGCGGTTGAGATCGAAGCGTTTGGCCGCAAGGGACGGGACTTCTTCCGTAAACGGAATGCGAACATCTCCGGAGAGTATGTGGGCATCAGCGAGAAGGTGACGTACGCCCACGCCTCCGAGCTTGCGCAGAAGGCGATGCAGCGGTACCGTGACGGCGAAATCGACGCCGTCTATCTGCTGTTCAACGAATTCAAGAGCGTAGTTCAGCAGAAGCTCACCGTAATGCGGGTTCTTCCTGTGACACTCCCCGAGGAGCAGCAGATTACCGACTACATTTTTGAGCAGCCGCCTTTGGCGCTGCTTGAAGCCCTCCTGCCTCGATACGTCGAGATCTCCACGTATCAGGCTCTGCTCGAATCCGCCGCGGCGCAACAGGCAGCCCGCATGACGGCGATGGAGGCCGCGACTTCCAACGCCGGCGAAGTGCTCGAGCGCCTGACGCTGTACATGAACCGCGTGCGTCAGGCGAGCATTACGAGAGAAATTATTGAAGTCGTAAGTGGGGCATCCGCCCTGGAATAGAGAGTTTCAATGGCAACTGCAACAGCGAACGAAGTCGTAGGCAAGGTGATTCAGATCGCCGGCCCGGCAGTCGACATCCAGTTCCCGGAAGGGAGCGTCCCCGTTATCAACACGGCAATCCGCATTGTCAGCGAAGGGTTCGACACGCCGGTGCCGATCGACATCATTTGCGAGGTGGCGCAGCACATCGGTGAAGGGCGCGTGCGAACGATCGCGCTGCAGCCGACGGAAGGCATGGTGCGCGGCATGAAGGCCATCAGCCTTGGCCATCCCGTGATGGTGCCAGTCGGCAAGCAGACTCTGGGACGCGTCCTGAACGTGATCGGCGAGCCCGTGGATAACATGGGACCGGTTCGCACCGACAAGCGCTATCCGATTCATCGCCCTGCTCCGAGCTTCGAAGAACAGAGCACGACCGCGCAGATGTTCGAGACGGGCATCAAGGTCATCGACCTGCTCGAGCCGTACCTTCGCGGCGGCAAGATCGGTCTGTTTGGCGGCGCCGGCGTTGGCAAGACCGTCATCATCATGGAGCTGATCAACAACATCGCCATGAAGCACGGCGGTGTGTCGGTCTTTGCCGGCGTGGGCGAGAGAACGCGCGAGGGCAACGACCTGTGGCTCGAGATGCAGGAGTCCGGCATTCTCGATCCCACGGACTGGATGAAGTCCAAGGTGGCGCTGATTTACGGCCAGATGACGGAGCCGCCCGGGGCGCGTCTGCGCGTCGGTCTGACGGGTCTCACCGTGGCCGAGTACTTCCGCGACGAAGAGGGCCAGGACGTGCTCCTCTTCATTGACAACATTTTCCGCTTCACTCAGGCGGGTTCCGAGGTTTCGGCGCTGCTCGGCCGGATGCCGTCGGCTGTCGGATATCAGCCGAACCTTGCGACCGAGATGGGCGAGCTTCAGGAGCGCATCACCTCGACGAAGAAGGGATCGATTACGTCGGTTCAGGCGATCTACGTGCCTGCCGATGACTACACCGACCCCGCTCCGGCGACAACGTTTGCGCACCTCGACGCAACGACTCAGCTATCGCGCGCCATCTCTGAGCTTGGCATTTATCCCGCCGTCGATCCGCTGACCTCGACGTCGCGTATTCTCGATCCGCGCATCCTCGGCGAGGAGCATTACAACACGGCCCAGGCCGTGAAACAGGTATTGCAGCGCTACAAGGATCTCCAGGACATCATTGCGATTCTGGGTATCGATGAACTGTCCGACGAGGACAAGCTCACGGTATCGCGTGCGCGCAAGATTCAGCGCTTCCTCTCCCAGCCGTTCCACGTCGCGGAGCAGTTCACGGGCTTCAAGGGCAAGTACGTGAAACTGGCGGACACGATCCGCGGCTTCAAGGAGATCGTGGAAGGCAAGCACGACGACATTCCGGAGCAGGCCTTTTACATGCAGGGCACGATCGACGACGTTCTCGAGCGTGCGGAGCAGATGCGGAAGGGCGCCTAGTTTGTATGCCGGGTACGATCCTGTTGGAAGTTTCGACGCCCGAACGGATGATGGTCCAGGAGGAGGTGACCGAGGTCCAAGTCCCCGGAGCGACCGGCTACCTGGGGATCCTGCCCGGTCATTCTCCGCTGCTCAGTGAGCTCGGTTGCGGACCGATGTGGTACATCACGACCGCCGGCGTGAAGAGGTACGTTTCTGTCTGCACCGGCTTTATCGAGGTTCTGCCGGACCGCGTCCGAATCCTGGCGGATCGTTCGGAGTACGCCGAGGAGATCGACATCGAGCGAGCCCGGGCGGCGCTGGAGAGGGCGCAAAGGCGATTGACGAACCCTTCGCTGGGTGTGGACATCTCCCGAGCCCTGTTCGCGGCAAGCCGAGCACAGGCGCGTATTGACTCAGCGACGCAGGCGCGCAACGCCTGAACCTGTACGCCACACTCCAAAGTACACTCACACGGAAGAAGTAATCCGGGCGTCTCACAGCCTGTCTGGCGCGCCGAGACGTTCCGGGTTCCCATCTCTCCCCTGGTTCGCCGCTTTCGTTTCTTGGCGTGGTCACCCTCGTTTGATTCCTCCGTACCTGCGTGGTCCTCGGCGACTGGAATGGTGTGCCAGCCACGTTCGCCTTGAAGGCGATGTTCGAATTCTGCCGCTGGGGTACGCTTCCCACTCAGCCCATTGTCTGAGCGCCAGCGCTAAGGCGGCCTCAGGATAAAATTTAGCATCGTAAAATCTTACGTCGGACACCTGGCAGATGAGCGCCCAGTTTGCGGTCAGGCGAGGCGAAATCGCCGACCTGGTGAAGAGGATCCGTTCCGCCATTCGCGACGAACTCAATGCATCATCCCGCGGCTTGCCGTTCCGGGTCTGCGACATCGCCCCGAAAGGTGCGCTGCTTTACATGACGCTGACGCCCGAGGACAAGAATTCAATCCTGGACGAAACTCTGGAAGAGGGCAATATGCGATGGCAAGGGGAGACGACGGGCGGCGCTGAAATTGTCTCTGTTGTGCCCTCTCTGTCGGTTATCAACGCGTGCCTGACTGAAGGGCAGCCTCCTTTAAAGGGTTCGCTGATTTATGTAAATCCTCCTCGATACCTCGAGGCCCTGCTCTCCGTATGGGAAGATGACTTACGCGCGGCGGAGATCGCTCAATGGATCTTCAATCTGGACAAGAACCGAATCATCTGGGACAAGGAGGTTCCGTGCTCAGTCTTTAAGGGCCTGAGGCCCGCACAGGAGCGGTCGTTCAGCCTCGTCAAATGGAAGACGAGCTTTCTGTGGGGGCCGCCGGGCACCGGAAAGACATACACGCTCGGGCGGTTGCTGGCATCTTACCTTCTTCATTATCCGAATGACCGCGTCTTGTTGCTGTCGTCGACGAACGTTGCTGTGGATCTTGCGATTCTCGCCGTCGACAACGCGGTGAATGAACTGCAGCGAGCGACAAGACCTGTCTGTTATCGCTTTGGCTCCCGGTTCAATCCGCAGCGGTTCGAGAAGCGCGAACATCTCATACCATTACGGAACAAGCAACTGGTCCACAGGCTTCACTGCCATTACGAGAGGGTGCCGGATCCAGCACAAGCCGATCTCTACCTGAAATGGAGGCAGGAGCGGGACAAGCTGCGGGAGGCAATCCGGAGGGAGAACCTTGAATTCCTGAACCGCGCTCAACTCGCGGCGATGACGGCGACACTTGCCGCACACGATTATGCAAGCCTTGGCAAGTTCGATCTGGTGGTGTTCGACGAAGCGAGTCAGATCGGTAAAGCCCAGGCTGCTACGTTCGCTAACCTTGGTCCTCGCAGTCTATTTGCTGGTGACCCTAAACAGCTTGCACCCGTTGCTCAAGCCACAAGTCCCGACGCGGATAACTGGCTGGGGCGGTCGCCCTTCGAGTGGGACAAACGGTCGTCCATGCAGCACGCTCAGTGTATGTTGGACGAGCAATGGCGAATGGCTGAGCCCATCTGCAGCGCAGTCAGCTATTTGTTCTATGATTCCAGACTGAGGGTGGCTGAGCCGGCTTGCGCCGACGGAGAGTGGCTGCGGGTACGGCAGCCACGGCGGACTCAGCTTCTTGAAAGCGACAGCAACGTTGTTCTGATTGACACATGCGCAGCCCCGAAATTGGCGGACCGGTTCCGTGGTTATGAGTGCGAGGAGTCTGCGACCCTCATTGCCGCGTTAGTCGCGGATCATGTTTCGAGCTGGTCAATCGACATCAGGAAGGAACTCATCGTCCTCACACCGTACCGCGCACAGCGTAGGACGATTGAAACGATGTTGCGCTCGATCAATGTTCCCTCAGTCGTGGCCTCCAC
>JADGHK010000294.1 GCA_019686145.1 Bryobacteraceae bacterium
ATGCCTACGAGGCTCGGTCCTACCTGGTTCTGGTGGGTCATCCGCGGTTTAAAGCTCTCGAACTCGCCGCCCGGTCGCACGTGCCGAGACAAAAGATCTACGAGGTTCTTGACAGCCTCGTGGAAAAAGGTTTCGCGCAGGTCGTCCAGGAGAAGACGAAACTTTTCTCCGCCGTCGAACCGAGCCTCGCCATACCCAACTACCTGGCGCGCCGGGAGCAGCAGCTACAGCAGGAGCTCGCCGAGCAGAGCCGGATGGCAAACGGTCTTGTGGATGACCTGAAGGCTGCCTACTCGGAAGGACAAGGCGGACGGGGCACTCTCGATTATCTTCGAATCGTCAGCGAGCCGGGACAAACCGCAATGCAATACCGGCAGATGCTGCACGACGTACAGACGGAGTATGTCGAATTTTCGCGACCTCCGTATGCCGTTGATCCGCTGGACGAACAGCTGGTCCGGCAGGCGCGAAGCCGTGGAGTGCGGTGCCGGATTCTTCTCGAGGCTGGTACGCTCGATCCGGGGTACCAGGCGAGGCTGGCCGAGTACAGCGCAGCGGGGGTGGAGGTCCGGTTTGTCGACTCCCTTCCAATGAAGCTCGCCGTGTTCGACGGAGCTCAGGGACTGATAGCGCTGCTCGATCCGGTCATTACGAAGCCCACGTGGACTTCGGTCGTCTTCAGCCATTCCGGTCTTGCGGCCGCGATGATGCTGTTGTTTGAAGATCGCTGGAGGGCAGCTTCAGCCAGCATGGCCGCCTCTGGAACCGTAAGCGGGAGGTATGTCGAGGCGCCTTAACGGGTGCCGTCCGTCACCTGCGGCTCGCCGCGCCGGGTACGAATTTCGCGGATGGCGTAAATCCGCCGCCCTTGACTCTCGAAGTACGTCCGCATGAGAATCTCGCCGAGAAGACCGGCGCCGAACATCATCAGTCCGGCCTGGAGGAGAATTGCGCCGGCGATCATGAGCGGCCCGTGCTCGGTCATAATGTGATGTCCCGCCAGCTTATACAGGATCAGATAGGCGAGAATCAGCGTACCCAACGCGGTCGCCGTTAAGCCGATCTTGCCGAAAAAGTGCATCGGCCGTGTGAAGTAGGTCAGCAAAAAGCGGATCGTGACGATGTCGAACAGGACACGAAATGTGCGACCAAGGCCGTAATGAGACCCGCCGGCGATCCGCGGGACATTCTTAATCGGCACCTCGGCCACGCGAGCGCCGTAAAAGCTCGCCAGGGCGGGAATAAAGCGGTGCAGCTCCCCGTAGAGATTGATGTCTTTAATAATCTCGGAGCGATAGGCCTTAAAAGTAGTGCCGAAATCGTGCAGCTTCACTCCGGAGGCTTTCCACATCATCCAGTTTGCAATGCGGGACGGGAGCTTACGCGTCAGCGCATTGTCAATGCGATGCTTCCGCCAGCCGGAGGCGATGTCATACCCCTCTTCGATCTTGGCGAGCAGCGCCGGAATATCTTCCGGCTCATGCTGTAAGTCGCCATCGAGGGAGACAATGACGTCCCCTTGCGCTTCGTCGAATCCGGCGGCCAGAGCGGCGGTTTGCCCGAAATTGCGCCGCAGCCGGATGATCTTCAGATGCCCGTCGGTCTCCACCAGATTGGACAGCAGGTCAAAACTGCGGTCCGTGGAGGCATCGTCGACGAAGATGATCTCGTAGGGCTTCTGCAGCGATTCCAGAACGGCCGTCAGACGGTCGTATAGCGGCAGGAGCGCGGGCTCCTCGTTGTGGATCGGAATGACGATGGAAAGGAATTTCAAATTTATAGCTTATCAACTGCTGCAAGTAAATGCTGCATGGGGCGCCGGATGACGATACGGGGGAATCGCTACAATCGGAGAAGTGCTGAAAGGAAGAGCGACTCCCCAAGGAACCAGCCGTTACACCTCGCGCTTCCCGGTGCAGTCCGAAGCAGGCTTCTACCGTCGCGTCCAGGGCTGCTGGGCGTCGAGCCTGGGCATCGGGACTTACCTGGGAGCCCCGGACGATGCGACTGACACCGCTTATGTGATGGCGATCAAGGCGGCGGTTCGCGGCGGAATTAACTTTATTGATTCCGCCATTAACTATCGCCACCAGCGCTCCGAGAGGTCGATTGGCGCCGCGCTATCCGACATGGTTCGTGCAGAAGAGATCACGCGCGACCAGGTCATGGTCTGCACCAAGGCCGGCTTCCTCGTGCCCGGCGCGGTGCCTCATGATGTGCTGAAACCGTCGGACATCGCCGGGCAGATGCATTCGATGGCGCCGGCATTTCTGTCCGATCAGATCGAGCGCAGCCGCAACAATCTCAATCTCGAGACGATCGATGTTTTCTACCTGCATAATCCGGAATCCCAGCTTGCATACGTTTCCCGGGAGACGTTTGAGCATCGCATCCGGGACGCCTTCACGCTTCTGGAAGGGCTGGTAGAGCAAGGCCGGATCGGCTGGTATGGCACCGCCACGTGGGAGGGTTACAGAGCCACCGGCCAGCTCTCGCTCAGCCGTATGGTTGAGATCGCAACCGAGGTTGCGGGCAGCGGCCATCACTTCCGGTTTGTGCAGCTCCCGTTTAACATGGCAATGCCAGAAGCCTTTCTGCGCCGGAGTGAGGTCGTGCACGGGAAGGAATGCACGGTGCTTCAGGCAGCGCAGGAGTTCGGAATAACGGTGGTCGCCAGCGCCTCACTCCTCCAGGCGAGACTCGCAAGCCACCTGCCCGAAGAGATCGTGCAAAAGATTCCCGAAGCCTCGACGAATGCTCAGCGGGCCATTCAATTCACGCGATCGACGCCGGGCATTTCCGTAGCTCTCAGCGGCATGAGCAGCGTCGGCCATCTCATGGAGAATCTCAAGGTGTCCACCGTTCCGCCGCTGTCGCTTGACAGGTATCTGTCGTTTTATCGCGCATGATCCCGGCCCCGCTGACCATTGACGTTGAGGCCGCAGGGCCAAAGCTCGATAAGCATCTATCAGAAGCGCCAAACTCGGCGGCCGTGTTCCTCATTCACACGGCCGGACGTGAGCCCTACATCGCCCGAACAACGATGCTGCGCAGGCGTCTGCAGCGGCTGCTTGGAAAGCGGAGCGAGCCCTCCCGGATGCTCAATCTCCGGTCGCTTGCAACGCGCGTCGACTACTGGCCGGTGGGCTCTCAGCTCGAGTCGAATTTACTCTTCTATCATCAGGCGCGGTTGTATTTTAAAGACAGGTATCT
This sequence comes from Bryobacteraceae bacterium, assembly GCA_019686145.1. Lineage (GTDB taxonomy): Bacteria > Acidobacteriota > Terriglobia > Bryobacterales > Bryobacteraceae > JADGHK01. Next base: position 3,214 of record JADGHK010000294.1, read on the forward strand.
GCAGTTGCTGAAGCTGCGGATGCCCTCCTACGTCAAGATCGTCCTGTCAAACCCGTTTCCAAGGACGCAGGTGACAACGCGGCTGTCGGGAGGGGAAGCCTTCTTCTTCGGTCCCTTTCGGACCCGGGCAGCGGCCGAGCTGTTTGAGTCACAGGCGCTCGACTTGTTCCAGGTGCGCCGCTGCCAGGAAGACCTTGAGCCGCGGCCGGAACATCCCGGTTGCATCTACGGCGAGATGGGCATGTGCCTGCGGCCCTGTCAGAAAGTGGTCGGTGCCGAGGAGTACGCAAGCGAGGTGCGGAGGCTTGTCGATTTCCTGTCGTCAGGCGGTAAATCGATGCTGGAGGCTGCCGCTTCTGCCCGCGACCGGCTGAGCGAGGAGATGCAGTTTGAGGAGGCCGCGCGCCAGCATGCCCGCTACGAGCGAATTCAGAACGTTCTCAAGCTCCGCGATGATTTGGCATCCGAGCTCGATCAGTTGCACGGTGTAGCCGTGACGCGGTCCTCGCAAAACGGGCATGTGGACCTTTGGTTTCTCCTGAAGGGCGTCTGGCATGCGCCTCACCGCTTTCGGGTTTCACCTCCTCAGGAGGGCAAGATGGTCCCGATGGACCGGAGACTCAGAGACGTCGTCGCATCACTCCAGGCGCCGAAGGTCTCCGTGCTGGAGCGTCAGGAGCACGTTGCGCTGCTTGCCCGGTGGTACTATTCGAGCTGGCGAGACGGCGACTGGATCCCATTTGAGAGCCTGGAGAAGGTTCCCTATCGAAAGCTGGTCCGCGCGATCTCCCGCATTGCCGGTGAGAGAATTGTTGCAATCTCCGAATCTTCCGTTACGTCTGAGGAAGGCAGAAGGGAACAATCTGAGGAACCCGGAGGGAGATAGATGGAACGACGCAGAAAGACGCTATTGGTGACGATGCTGGCTGGAGCAGCGCTGCTTTTGTCCTCCTGCGGCGGCTCAGTAAAAATCGGCAATATCATCGCCAACCCGACGAAATACCAGAACCGCAACGTAACGGTGAACGGAACGGTAACCAGTTCCTTCGGCGCGATCGTCGCCGGCGTGTATCAGGTGCAGGACGACACCGGAAAGATCTATGTCATTTCGAGCGGCGGCGTTCCCACCAAGGGTTCCCGCGTCAGGGTCGCAGGCACCGTCCAGAGCGGCGTCACCATTGGCGGGCGTACCTTCGGTACGACTCTCCGCCAACGGGACGTCGACGTCCGGTAAAAACCTACCAGCCTGCTCCCTTGG
>JADGHK010000295.1 GCA_019686145.1 Bryobacteraceae bacterium
GAGGCGATTGGGCGGACGACGCAGCCTGAGAACCAGGCAACCATGGATAGCTCGTAGTTGAGCAGATGTCCCCGCGCCTCGGCGATCACCTCCTGCCCGTGGTCGGTCAGCAGTTTGATGGCGATGGTATTTCCCATCGTGCCGGTGGGCACGAAGAGCGCCGCTTCCTTGCCAAAGATTTCGGCCGCGCGCCGCTCCAGACGGTTGACCGTCGGGTCCTCGCCGTAAACGTCATCTCCAACTTCAGCTTCGGCCATTGCCCGCCGCATCTCGGGTGTCGGGCGAGTCACAGTATCGCTCCGCAGGTCGATCATACCGTCACAAACTCCTGAAACACTTCGTTCGACAACAGGACGCCCCGCGAGGTCAGCCTCAGGACCCCATCCTCTTCCTCAAGCAGCCCCTCGTCGAGAAAACGCTTGATGGGAACGTCAAAGCGAAGCCGCTCCTCCGGCCGCGGCCGTATTCCCGCCATCAGCCGCAACCCGACGAAAAAGCGCTCGCCGGTTTCGTCCGCCGGCGATGCTTCCCCGCGCACCGGCTCGCCGCGCCGCCAGCGCCCGACGTACTCCTTCACCGTTTCCACATTCTGCCAGCGAAGGCCCCCGTCAAACGAGTGCGCGTCCGCGCCGAAACCGACGTACGGCTCCAACCGCCAGTACTTCAAATTGTGACGGGATTCAAAGCCGGGGACTGCGAAGTTGGATATCTCATACCGTTCGATCCCGATGCGGTGCAGGCGCTCCACCGCCGTCTCATAGAACTCGGCGGTTCGCTCCTCGGAGGGGACATCCGGGGCGCCATACCGCTCCCCGTTCAGCAGAATTTCCTGCCCCAAACGGCTGTCTTCGTCGATTTCCAGCATGTAGACCGAGACGTGGGCCGGCCTCAATCGCTCGATCCACCGCAGCGACTCGTCCCAGCTTTCAGGCGTCTGTCCAGAGAGCCCCGCGATCAGGTCGATGTTGACGTTGCGGATGCCGGCGGACGCAAGCAGGTCCAATTCCAGGGCGACCTGCTCGGCAGAATGCTTGCGCCCGGTCCGCGCGATCTCTGTCCTGACGAAGCTTTGTACTCCGAGGCTCACCCGTGTGATGCCAGACTCGCGCCACGCACTTGCAAGCTCCGCGGTAATGCCCCCCGGAGCCGCTTCGATGGTCGCTTCTTTCCAGGGCCGCCCCGGAATCTTTCCAAGAATCCGCTCGAGCGTCTCCGGCTTCATCCGGCTTGGCGTACCGCCGCCGATGTAGACCGTCTCCGGGGTCCACTCCCAGCTCCAGGACGAAATTTCCTGTTCCAGGGCCTCCAGATAGTCCTCTTCGAGAGCTCGCGGGAACACACCGGAGGCGAAGTTACAGTAGGTGCACTTTTGTGCGCAGAAGGGATAGGAAATGTAAACGCCGCTCAAAAGCTACAGCACCACATTTTCGTTGAGCTGTTTGCTCAACGCCCACTCTATCAGCTCTTTGAGAGTCTGGCCGCTCTCTGGAAGCGCAAATGTTTCCTTTTCCGGGCTCCAGTCCAGCTTAAAGCTCTTGGTGTGGGCCGAAACCCAGATCTGCCGTACGGGAGTGTTCGGGCTTACAACAAATTTCGCCGGGGGATCTTCGAATTCAATGGCCAGCGCGCCGTTATTGAAGTCCGCCTCGAAACCCTCGTGTCGCGCCGACGCCTCGTTCAAGGCATCAAAGAGATCTCTCAAGGCTGCATCCGCACGGGTCTTGAACTCTTGCTCGTCCATTCGGTATCTCTGCCTCGGCGATTCCTCGATGGATACTTTGAAGGTAGCAAACTCTCGCGACTTCCCGCTGCCTTCGATCATCTGCTACCCTTTAGGCGTTGCTTAGGCGCTCTTTTCTGGTTCCGAAAGCGAATGGAAATCTCTTGTATCCGACACACTGACCTCCCGCACGCCAGCCGGCTGTTCACGGATTTCCTGTATCACTACGATCGCGTGGCAACCTTTTATGGACACAGGCCGCTTTCGCCGTCATCCTACCGGGCTGCCATTGAAAAGATGCACTATCCCGACGAAAGGCGGGCGGCGCTTGTACGGGCCCTTCGGCGATCGAATGAGGACTCGCCTTCGCTCGAGCTGCTGGCGCAGCCGGACACCGTGGCGGTCGTGACAGGTCAGCAGGTGGGCCTTTTCTCCGGTCCTGCCTATACGATCTACAAAGCCTTGACGGCGGCGCGAATTGCCCATCAACTGACCGAACAAGGGATCCGGGCCGTTCCGGTGTTCTGGCTGGCCACCGAAGACCACGACTTTGAAGAGGTTAACCATTGCCGCGTTTTCGACGAGCAGCACCGGCCGGTATTGCTCCAGGTTCCGAACGGCGCCGGAAACCAGACGCCCGTGGGCACGATTCCGCTGCGCGACGTGCCGCTTGCAGCATTGAGACAGGCGCTCTCAGGGTTTCCCTTCGGCGATTCCGTGGCAGCGGCCGTTGAAGAGGCTTACGTCCCCGGCCAGACCCTGGGCGCCGCTTTCGCGAATCTGCTGAAGCGCCTGCTTGCGCGGTACGGATTCGTGTTTCTCGACCCGATGACGCCGGAAATCCGCGAGCTGACCGCTCCGGTTCTCAGGAAGGCGCTCGACGCAGCCCCGGACCTGACAGCCAAATTGCTCGCCCGCAACCGGGAACTGGAGCAGAAGGGCTATCACGCCCAAGTGCACGTGGAGCCGGAGACTTCGCTGTTCTTTCTCCTGGAGAACGGCAAGCGGCTGACCCTCCGACGGTCGAACAATCACTACACGGCGCGTGACCGCCGTTTCACGGCGGAGGAGCTGAAGGACCTCGCCGATCACATTTCGCCGAACGCCCTGCTTCGGCCGGTAGTTCAGGATTACATTCTGCCCACGGTGGCTTATACAGCCGGACCCGCCGAGCTTGCTTACTTCGCGCAGTGCGAGGTGCTATACGAGACTCTCCTTGGGCGAATGCCCGTGTCAGTCCCACGCAGCGGATTCACCCTGATCGATGACCGCACTCTCAAGCTGATGAAGCGCTATCACCTGTCTTTCCAGGACGTGCTCCGCGGAGAGGCAGTCGTGCGCGATCAGATCGCGCGGAATCTGGTGCCTCCGGCGTTGAAGCAGCGCTTCGGCGAAACAGTACAAAGCGTAGCCCGCGATCTGGACAGGCTGCGGGAGGATCTGAAAGCCTTTGACGTCACGCTGGCCGCCGCGCTCGAAAAGAGCCGTGCGAAGATCCTGTATCAGCTCTCGAAGAACGAAAGAAAAGCGGCGAACGAAGCGCTGCGCCGCGACGAACGGGCTGCGAACGACGCTGCGTGGATCTCCGGATTGATCTATCCCCAGAAGCACCTTCAGGAGCGCTACTACAACATCCTGCCGTTCCTGGCCAGACACGGGCTTGATTTGGTCGACCGGCTTTACGAGAATGTTCACCTGGAGTGCCCGGATCACCTCGTTATCCACGTCTGAGCGTTCCCTAAGCAACTATGCGTATTAACACCGTCAAACAAGCCCTCAAGGCAGGCAGAGTCCAGTATGGTACCGCTTTTGCTCATTTCCGGTCCCCAGACGTCGCCCGGATCCTCGTCGCTGCCGGATTTCACTGGGCATTCATTGATACGGAACACGGAGGCTTCGGCATCGAGACGGTTCAGGACATCTGCCGTGTGGCCGCCTATTGCGGGCTTGCTCCGATCGTCCGGGTTCCGGATCTGCAATACCATCTGGTAGCGAGGGCGCTCGACTGCGGCGGGCAGGGAGTCATCTTCCCGCGCGTGGAGGACCCGAAGCTGCTCGAGAAGGCCGTGAGCTGGACAAAGTTTCCTCCCGTTGGCGTTCGCGGTTTCGGCCTTGCCCCGATCAACGTGGACCACGAGCCCGTGACGATTCCCGAAATTGCGGAGCACATGAACGAGCATCTGCTGGTGGTCCTGCAGATCGAGACGCTCCGTGCGGTCGAGATGCGCGACGAACTGCTCTCCGTGCCCGGCGTCGATGCCGTCATGGTGGGACCTGTCGATCTCTCGATTTCTCTTGGCGTGCCGGGCGACTTCCAGCACCCGAAAATGATCGACGCAATGGAGAAGATCCGCGATTCCTGTATTGCTCACGGCGTCGCTCCGGGTACGCAGACCCGCTCGCTGCCTCTGGCTAAGTTCTGGAAGGAACGCGGAATGTTGTTCCTCGGCTGTTCGAGCGAGACGGGCATGCTTTTTGAGAAGGGGAAGGAAATCATCGCGGGCCTGAACGCCGTAGGCGCCACCGCCTAGAACCGGCTCGCTTCCCAGCCGGGGGATCACTTTTCGAAGCCCGGAAGTCAATGATCTGATTGCTGCTTTTTGTTACCATTGGGAAGAGAGCAGCTGGAGTGGCGGAACTGGCAGACGCACGGGACTCAAAATCCCGCGCCCTTCACTGGGCATGTGGGTTCGACCCCCACCTCCAGCACCAACTCCCTCCTCAATGACACCAACCTCCTCCTCAGTGA
>JADGHK010000296.1 GCA_019686145.1 Bryobacteraceae bacterium
CGCGTCGGTGTCGACCAGACACACCTCCACGCCGAACTCGGCAAAGCAGGCACCCGACACCAGCCCCACATAGCCGGCCCCGACCATGGCAATGCGCATGACGAAGCTCCTATGCGAAACCGAACGCGCGCAGTTCAGAGACTGCGGCAGCCGTCGGCGTGAAGCCGGACACCGCCTCCAGCGCAGCGATGCGCATCAGGCGGATCTCCTCATCGGTCATGGTGAGCATTCGCTCCACTTTGGTCAGGACCGCGCCCTCATCCCGCGTATCGACCAGGAAGGAGTTGTGTCCATCGACAATAAAGTCCGATGCGCCACCTACCGCCGGCGCCAGGGCAATCGTGCCGCAGGCCATGGCCTCAGCTGCCGTTCGCCCAAAGGCCTGATAGTCCGACAGATCCAGAAAGAAATCGGTCCGCTGCAGCAGACTCGCGACCTGCGGCTGCAGCAGCGAGCCCAGGATCTCGATGCCGGGATAGGTCTGCACGTTGTGCGCCTCCAGATCCCGGAGATCTGCGCCGAAGATGCTGATTTCGACGTCTTCCCCGAACTGGGCGGCAACGCGGGCCAGGACGCGCATCGTCCGGTGCGGAGCGCGCCGGGGCGTCTGCGGCCTGACCATTGCGCAGATCGTGCGATTCCGATTGGCCGGTCGCCGCACCGGATGATAGATGCTCATGTCGATGCTCGGCACAACGACCGAAACTGGGTGCCGATGTGTTGCATCCACGATGTCGCGCAGCCAACGGGTCTTCGCAAAGTAGGTGCAGTCCTTAAGAACGTCGAAGGAGGAGACGGCCAAGTTGTATGGTTCGGTGCCAACCTCATAGAACAGCGGCTCGTAATCCTGGACATAATAGCCGGTGCGCTGCGGCTTTTTGCCGATCGCTACCGCCTCGGCGATCGAGTGGGCCGACGTGTTGGTGGTCGCAATTACGATGTCGCTCCCGTCGATCAGTTCGGCCAAGTCCTTGGGACCCTTGAATGCCTTGCAGTCATTCGCGATCCATTCGAACCTGGCGTATGTCCGCTTGAAGTCCGAAAAATTCTTCTCGTTTACGAAGATCGTGGCATCTACGCCAAGGGATCGCATGGCGGTCGCTTCCTGAACCACGGAATGCGCCCCGCCGCCGCCCCCCTTGACAGGAAGAATGAAAGTTACGCGTGCCATCTTTAACGGATCCGCTCCTCGAGATCGGACAACGCAGTGCGTAACCGGCTGAGGACCGGGTTGTCCTGCATTATCTGCTCCAGCGCCGAAATGTTCACCCCGGCATGCTTGTTCATGAGTTCGAGCGATCCGGCGCGGGTCAGGGGCTTCCGCCCCTTAGTGCCGAAGGTCACACTCTTGCGGTGGTAAACGAAGCAGTCGTCCGCCACGAGGAGCGCATAACCGGCCTTCCCTGCCCGGATGCAGAGGTCAGTCTCCTCGCCGTAGCCGATGGGGAACGCATCCTCGTCATACAGTCCGCAGCGATCGAAAATCTCGCGCCTGATCAGGGTGCAGAAGCCGTTCAGCAGCGGCAGGGCCGGGTAGGCCCTCTCGCTCACCTCCTCAAGCCTAGCCTGAACCAGCGGCACATGAACCGCTTCGAGGAAGTCGTTCTTTGACCATGCGCCGTTCGGGTCCTTCACTCGCGGAATGGACTGGTAGCTCGCTGCATTCGAGAGCGGCCCTACCATCCCGACATCCGACCGAGAAGCCGCGGCATCATGCAGCTTCGCAAGCCAGCCATGCGACACCACGGTATCGCTGTTGAGGACTACAACCCAATCCGCGCTGGCGAGCTTGACCGCCTCATTGATCGATTTGGTGTAGCCCTTGTTGATCTTGCGATCGAGAATCAGGAATCGCGGATCGGCAGCCGTCAGCTCCCGCAGCATCGAGGTAGTGTGCTTCCTGCTCCCGTCGTTGATGATCAGCACCTGAAACGGCGTGGTCGTCTCCCGCCGAACGGACTGCAAGCAATCCATTATCACCGAATCGCCGTTGTACACGGGAACGATGATTTGGGTGTAGGGATATTGGGTGGCAGGCGAGAGGGCGGGTTGCGGCAGGGGGGAGCATACATCCTCCTGCGCCTCCCCTTGCCGGTCCGAAAGTGGCGGGAGCAGCGTAGCGAAGAGTTCGGCCTTGCCATTCAGCCGGGCGAGTTCCCGGCAGGCTTCGAATGCCTTGTCCAGCCTAGTGTCTTCGAATGCGCAGAAGCCGTCGGCTGGCGGCTCGTAGGCGCGGACCACCTGGGAGGGGTAGACGCGCAAGCTACGGCAACGCTCTACGGTCACACCGACATAGAGCGCCTTTGCGGATGCCAGCTTCTGCTCTTCGGACGAGAGCTGCAATGTGTAGGTAAGCAGCGTGGGGCGCCGGAACACACGGCCGCGCACCAAGCGCCGGACCTTTTCGAAGCCGTCCTTGGTTTGGCGGGTGAGCCAAATTTCGCAGGGCCGCTGCGCCACGGCTTCCTCGGCCTCACCCAGGCTCAGCTCGATGGAGAAGCTGACGCCGCGTAGCAGTTCCCGGTGCGGCTGCGCAGTAAGGCGGTGGTGCAGCCACCAGCCGCCCGCCTCGTCGAACGCGATCCGCACGCCGTAGATGGCGCTGGTACGCCCATTCTGCAGGCGGGGCTCGGTGAGCATGAAGCCGGGCGCGCCGCACTTCTCCTCGGCTGCGACCACGATGCCTGGCGCGATCTCGGCCAAGTTTGACGCGGCATGGCCTTGTACGCCATTGGGCCAAATCGAGAATTCCGGGTTCACGAAAGGACTCGCGAACCTGTCTGTATTTGGCGCTGCCTCACGCTCCGGAAGCACCACCGTCCGCGGGGAGCCAGGGAGTTCACGGTTGAACTCCGTATGAATGACGCGGACCTCATGCTGCTTCCCGTCGCGATACACGTCAGGCAGGCGCCAACTGAATGCAAAGCAGCCATGGCCAATGCCCGCAGCGACCAGATCGGGGCGGAAGTCCTGTGGCGCGACGAAGGCGACGGGCTCGCCGTCCACCTGGATCAGCAGGCGCGTGGGGCGTTTCGGTGCGTTTTCATTCCACGCCCAGCCGCAGATCAGTGAGGCATCGTCGCTGGGATCAACCGACCCGATCGGCCGCCGGAGCACGACATTCAGCTTCTGGTCTGCCGCCCCCGGCGATGCTGCGGCAGGCTTAAGCAGCGCCGTTGTCTCTTCGGTCTGCATCGCTCATATCCCCCGGCGAATCGCCGAATTAGCAACAATGCCAGCGTGGCAGCGCATGATTCGGATGCGCCCACTGGCCAGGGAAACCGGGTGCGCTACGGCGCCCATGCCCCACAACCGTCACGAGGCCTCTCAGCGGTTGCCCCCTTCAGAGGCTTTCGGCGCCGCAGCCGCATCTGAGGTCAGGCCCTCTCCCAGACGAAAAGGGCCGTGCCGGCGCCTGTCTTCTCGAGCGCCGCTCGAAACCGCGCGGCATCCTTGCGGCCGAAAATGACGCGCAAGGAGCGATACACGGGCGTTTCCTCGTCGGCTTCTACCCCGAAGAGGGTCGAGTTGAGTGCCATCGGGCTGACGTCCGCTTGGCCGCTGCCGAAGATGCCGATACCTGAAATTCTGAGCGCATCCTTGTATCGCTCCACAAAAGAAATGTAATCGGCCACCATAGGCTTGTATTGAATTTTTTTGTGGAAATTTGCCTCGATCTTCCGACCTGCCAGGGCCAGCTTCGGGTCGGCGTCGAAATAGGTATGCTGCACGAGGACGAAGTTCCGGGCCGCCTGGATCATATTAGTCAGGCCGCGCTCGAACGCCGTGCGACCGGGAAGTTCCTGTACAACGTTTATGGCGAAGGCGGCGGCAGCTACGTTGCGCTGCTCGAAGTCCAGCAGATTACCACGCTCAGCAGCGAAGCCCTTGGCGCGGCAGGCGGCAACCGCGTCATCGGAAATGTCGAGCCCGAAACCCGGCCCAGCGACCACGGATGACGCAAACTCGAGTGAGCGGCCATTGCCACAGCCGAAATCCACGAATTCGAGGCTGACCGGAGTGACCGACTCAGTCCTTTTATTCTTCGTAGTCTTGTTCTGTTGTATCGCCATTGTCTCACACTCGAGTAGCAATTTGGACCAATCCCTCGCGCATCTGCAGGCATGGTTGCATTGCATCGCAACACTGGTCTGTGCTGCGGATGTCTTGCCCTGGCCGATGTCGGGGAGAAGGAGAAAATGCCGCTTGCTGCCATCCGCCCATCCTCGAAGCGCCCGTGGGCGCTGTGGTCATGGTTGCTGCCGACGAAAGCAAGGGTAGCATCCTTACGTTGTGGGTTAGGGCAGCTTTGGGCGGCGACAGAAGGGGATCCCTGACGGGGCCCGTCGACCAGCCCCGCCGCGGAGCGTTATATACCCCCCAGCCAATTTCGATTTGAAAGCGGAATTCGCACACTGCGGCATGATGGACCCCAAAGCAGACAACTCCGATGCGTATTGAGT
>JADGHK010000297.1 GCA_019686145.1 Bryobacteraceae bacterium
GGCCATATCATCAGCGATACGGCTCATCACAAGCATTCGCAGTACATCGTCGCGCACAGCGATCTTCCGGGATTCACGGACCACGAGCGGAATCTCGTCGCGATGCTGTGCCGCTATCACCGCAAGGCGATGCCGATGCCCAAGCACCTGGGATATCAGTCGCTGACAGCGGACGAGCGGCGCGCCGTTTTGCTGCTCACGCCCATTCTCCGAATTGCGGACGGATTGGACCGCGGCCGCGAGCTCCGCGTGGAGGGGATTGACTGCCAGATCAGAAATGGCGGCGTGGTCTTGAGCATCTACTCGGATCAGGACACTGCTTTAGAGCAGTGGGCGGCGGAGCAGGCGGGAGAAGTCTTCCGTCAGGTATACGATAAGCCGCTTTTAGTCGTCCAGGCCAGCAAGACTCCGAACGCCACCCTTGCGTGAACGCGACCTGACCGTTACTTGAAGAACACCTGAATGTCGTGCCTGGTTTGTAGCGGCTTTGCTCCTTGCGGACCAAGGACGCTCAGCGCCGTGGCCAGGGCATCTGCCTCCATCGCCGTCTTCGCGATGACAGACACTGGTTTCGAGTTCGGAAGCGGCATGCCGGTGCGCGGATCAACGATGTGGGAGTAGCGAACGCCATCAATCTCCAGGAACTGAAATTCGTCACCGGAGGTGGAAACCCCGAGGTTCGAAAGCGTGAGGATCCTGTCGAAGACCTGAACCTGCCAGCCTTGCTTTCCCGGCGGAGCTTCGCCGATAGCGAGATCTCCGCTCACGGCGACCAGGGCGCTGCGGATGCCCAGCTTCCGCAGTACGGCCAATGCCTCGTCGGCGGCATAGCCCTTCGCAATCCCGCCGGCATCCAGTTGCATTCCCGGCGCCCGGCAATACGCTCTCCGGCCAATCAGCTCCAGTTTCTGATATCCGGACCGACTCAGGGCGTCGGCGGTTTCGGAGGCGTTGGGCAGGCGGCCCTGGTTCCGCAGCGATCGCCATAGCCGCGTTAACGGACCAACGGTGACGTCAAAAGCTCCTCCGGTTTCTGCGGCGAGCTTCTGGGCTGCTGTAAGGACAGTGAGGAGTTCCGGGCTGAGGTTTCCTTCCGTATCGCAGACGCGGGAGAGTTCACTGTCAGGCTTGTAGTCGGAGAGGAGGTTGTTCAGCTCTTCCACCCTTCGGAAGGCGGCGGCGAAGGCTTCCTGAGCCTGTTCGCCGCTTTCCGCATAAAGGGTGATGGTCACGACCGTGCCCATGTGGGGTTCAGAGGCACGGTACCGGTCGGCGCCCGGCAGAATAGCAGGAAAAGCCGCGAGCAGAATGAGCAGCCTACGGCTCGTGCTCGACACCGCTATTCCAGTACTTGTACATCTCCTCGGCCGATGGAACACGGAGGGGTCTCACGAGCCGCAGCCCCAGTCCCTGCGCGTCGGTGTGATACCAGATGCTCTTTGGCAACTGCGGATCCTGCTGCTTCCAGGAAGGATCGGAGCCGACGCGGGCGCCGCAGCGAAGTCTGCTCGCCGGATCCATCCACGACCCGCCTCGAACTGACTGCGGATAGGGCTCAGTGGAAACTCTCCACGGGTCGACGTCCGGCAAGCCCCGATATCCGGACGGATCATACTGGTCGAGCGTCCACTCCATCACGTTGCCGTGCATGTCGTGCAAGCCCCACGGATTCGGCTTCTTTGTACCGACCTTCTGATACTTGCCTTCGGAGTTGTCTGCGTACCACGCATAGTCGCCCAATTGAGAAGGATCGTCGCCGAAGGAGTATGCGGTTGTCGTGCCCGCCCGGCAGGCGTATTCCCATTCCGCCTCCGTTGGCAGCCGGTAGAAGTGACCCGTCTTTGCGCTGACCCACTCGGCAAACTTGTTCGCCGCATGCTGGGTCATGCTGATGGCGGGATAGCCGTTAATGCCCATGCCGAAGCTCATCTCGACGTACGGTCTTGTCGGGCGGCTGATGGCGTCGACGAGAGGGTCTTTGTTGATGTCCTCTTTTGCAAGCTGAGAGAACATGAAGAGCCTGTACTCATCCCAGGTCACTTCATACTTGCCCATCCAGAAAGGAGAGATTTTGACCTTTCTCTGCGGGCCTTCGTCCGGCTTTCGTCCGGCCTCCGACTCGGGAGTTCCCATCACAAACTCTCCGCCCGGGATCGGAACCATTTCGAAGGTTGCGTCCGAATTCGGAATGGTCACCTTGTAGGGCTTCATGTCCGCTTCGGTCTTCTCCTTCGTATTGGCCACGATGCGCGCGTGGAGCTGCTTCACCAGTTCGTGTTCATCCTTGGCGGGAGCCGCTGCTTTCGCCGGAGCGGGGGAGGAGGACATCGTCAGAACGCGGCCCTCGGGCCAGATCGCGCCTTCCGCGATCCACTGTCGAATCACGTCCCGATCTGCCTTCGCCAGCTGCCGTCCAGGGGGCATCGCTTTCGGCTTTCCGGGCGGCAGCTCAAGAACCTGGTAGAGGACAGACTGTTCGGGCTTGCCTGCGACCACCAAAGCTTTCTGCATCAGTGCGGCTTTCGAATCCAGCCGTACGTTTCCGAGGGAATGCCCCTCGCGATGACATCCCAAGCAACGCTTTGTGAGGATTGGCTGAACCTGGGTTTCAAAGTCGACGGCGGCAGACATTACGGCCGCCGCCCCAAGCGTAAGAAAAAGAACCCGCATCGTTAGAAGAACTTTGTGATCCCAGGACGAGCCATCGGCTGCACCGGCAGGCTCATGTTCCATTCGAGCTTTTCGGGCACAAGCCGCTCCTGCGAATTCATCGCCTGCTCCCAGGTGATCGTCTGGCCCGTGTACGCCGCCATACGGCCCATAATGGCGAGCAGAGTGCTTGTTGCCATTCGCTCTCCGTCATTGACGGGGCTGCCCCGGCGGATCGAAGCGAACAGGACGTCATGCTCTGCCTGGTACATGTCGTTCTTGACGCCTTCGAAGGTCCACTTGGTTTCTCCCTCGATGCGCGGGAGCGGGCCTCGTCCGATCGTGCACACGCCCTTGGTTCCCATGATGTAGTCGGCATTCTCGTTGTAGCAGCCTTCCATCTGCCGGCAGCCAAGGAACGCGCGAACGTTATTGGGATAGAGGTAGTTCACTTCGAAGTGGTCGTAGATGTTGCCGCCGTGGGCCGGGATCTGGCGCCCGCCTACCGCGACGCAGCTGATTGGGGGCTTGTCGTCGAAGGCCCAGGCAATCTTGTCTGCCGTATGAACCGCCTGCTCCACGAGGCCGTCGCCGCAGGTCCACACGAAGTTGTACCAGTTCTGGATCTGCCACTCGACGTCGCTCATGCCGGCGGGCCGCTGGCTCTCGGGGGGCATTGGTTTGACCGGGCTTGTGTAGTACGTGCCGTAGTAGGCAACGATATCGCCGATGGCGCCCTTCTTGATCTGCTCAAAAGTTGCCTGGATATAGTTGCTGTAGCGCCAGCAGAAGCCTGCCACGATCGAGAGATTCTTTTCTTTCGCACGCCGGACCGTCTCCAGGACGTCGCGAACGCCGGGGGCGTCGACAGCGACCGGTTTTTCGCAGAAGACATGCTTGTTGGCCGCGATGGCCGCGCGGAGATGCTGCGGGCGGAAGCCGGGAGGGGTCGCCAGCAGGACGACGTCGACGCCGCTATCAATCAGCTTTTGATAGGCGTCGAGCCCGACGAACATCTTGCTACGCTCCACCTTGACCTTGTCCTTCGCCACCCGGGAGAGCCGCGCCAGGCAACTGTCAATTCGATCCTGATAGACGTCGGCGACCGCCGTCAGTTCCGAATAATCGTCAGCTTTGAGTGCTTGCGCTGCGGCTCCGGTGCCGCGGCCGCCGCAACCAACGAGTCCAACCTTAATCGCATTTGTGGTGGAAGCACCCTTGAGAAGCGCAGGTGCAGCCAGGAGCGCACCGCTCTTCAAAATTTCGCGCCGAGACGCCGATCGAATTTGTTCAGACATATATCCCGAGACCTCGCAAACCGAAAGCCATTTGTCCGCATTATCTCTCATCGCAGCGACCAGCCGCTCACACTGCCTCGGCCTGCCGCTGAATCCCGTTGGAACATAATAGTGAGACGCCGATGAAACTGACGAGAAGATCCTTGATCGAGTGCGGCCTGGCGGCCTCCGCTCCGATGATTGCCAGGACTTCGCAGGCCCGGCCCAATATCCTATTTTTAATCTCCGACGACCACACCTACAAAGACCTGGGCTGCTACGGCAACCGCGTGATTCGCACGCCAAATCTGGATCGATTGGCGAGCGAAGGGATGCGGTTTAACAACTGCTACGTTGCATCGCCTCAATGCAGTCCGAACCGCTCGGCAATCCTCACTGGTTGCACTCCGCACACTACGGCTACGTCGCGTCTTCATACTCCCATGCCCGAATGGGAGCCGACGTTTCTGGAACCGCTCAAGGAGCGGGGATACTTCGTCGGAGCCTATCGCAAGGTTCACCAGGG
>JADGHK010000298.1 GCA_019686145.1 Bryobacteraceae bacterium
TTGGGATACACTGCGCCAGATATCAGGGTAAGCAGGATGGAAGGCGACGGCCACGACGACCTCCGCTTGGAAGGGCTGGTGCACGACCTGAATAACGTCTTTGAGACGATCTCCGAGGCGGGGGATCTCCTGGCTTCCGATCCCAACTGGCAGGTGCTGGCGGCCACAATCCACCGTAGCGTCGAGCGGGGCAGGCGCATTCTCGGAAGCTATCTCGAGACAAATGCCGGGTGCGCCGATCTCGACGTCGTCCTGGACCGGGCGATTGAGTTTACCCATGACTTTCTGCGAGCCGCCCGGCGCACGCCGATCCAGTTCGAGCGGGAAGTGGAATCCGGTATCCGGCTTGCTGGACCGGCGGGATGCTGGGAGCGTGTGCTCGTGAATCTCTTCCTGAATGCAGCACAAGCCGCGCCGGAAGGAGGACGCGTCGAGGTGAAGGCGCGAAAGAGCGGGAACGCAATTGATATTACGGTGGCGGACAACGGCCCGGGCATCCCGGAAGCGATTCTTCCGATGATCTTCACTCCACGGTTCTCAACCGAAGCGTCCCGGTCCGGACTGGGGCTTCACATCGTCGACTCCATCGTGCGGAAAGCCGGAGGCACCATCAGGGCCGCGAACCGGCCCGGACCCTCGGGCGCGATGTTTCACATCAGTCTGCCGAACGTCGAGCAGACGTCTGCATCGGCTTGACTTTACGGGTTCCGGTATTCTATCTTGTCGGTTCGCCTTGGCCACGCTGCGGCCTACAATCGATATGCCAGATAATGATCGCGGTGTGACGCCCAGCGTGGACACCTCGCTCGCTTCGACTTTAGAAAGCGTTGATAACGCCGAGGAAACCGTACTGCGGGTGGCTCAAGGCGTCGGCATCGACGAGGAAGAGTTGCATAAGGTCGGTATGGCGGTCCGTGAGGCGATGGTCAACGCGGTCGTCCACGGCAATCGGTTTAACGAGAACAAAAAGGTTCGCCTTGTAGTCTCTCTGGAGCCTGACCGTCTCACGGTCCGCATCGCTGACCAGGGGGAAGGCTTCGACATGAGTTCCCTGCCGGACCCGCTTGCGGAAGAGAATCTCCTGCGCCAGTCAGGGCGCGGCATCCTTCTCATACGGGCATTCGTCGACCGATTCGATGTAAGACGCATTGAGCCGTCCGGCACTGAGGTCACCCTCATCAAGTACCTCAGCCGGGGCGGCTGATTCGAGCTGTAAGCGGTTGATCAGGAGGGATTCGTTTGATGAGCGTAAAGCTAAGTACCCGGCAAGTGGGTGACGTGACGGTCATTGATGCCGCGGGGCGCATTACTCTTGGCGAGGGATCGAGCACGTTCCGCGATACCATCCGAGATCTCACCAACAAGGGCCACAGGAAGATCCTGCTGAACCTGGGTGAAGTCTCCTACATCGACAGCTCCGGGATCGGAGAACTGGTCTCCGCATTCACCACCGTTACCAATCAGGGTGGGTCTTTGAAGCTGTTAAATCTGACGAAGCGGGTGCGGGATCTGCTCCAGATCACCAAGCTTTACACTGTTTTCGAGGTGCACGACGACGAGGCATTGGCGGTACGGAGCTTCTCGTAGCGCCGCTGTTGCTAGCTCCGGGAAAACGCAGTCTTTGAGAGGAAACGTCAGGACGGGCTGACGGCTCGCTCTGCATGTCGGCCCCCTGAGAACCTCCGGCTGCAAGGATATTGCGGGGGCTTGCAAGCACCGGGATTTCCTGATGGCTGTGAGCGACGTTTCGATAGTTCTCGCCGAAGAGTACCTCCTTGTGAGAGATGGACTTGCGGCGATCTGTGCGTCCAAACCCCGCCACCGGATTGTTGCGCAAGTAGGCGATGGCGCTGCCGCCCTCAAAGCAATCCTCACTCAACGCCCCGACATCGCAATCCTGGACCTGAACCTCCCTGTGCTTTACAGCCTCGAGGTCGTGCGGCGGATGCGGGACAGCGGCTCACCAACCCGCGCCATTATCCTCTCCAATCGAAGCGACCGCAAGACGATTCTTGAGGCTTTGCGCTCAGGCGCCCGCGCTTTCGTGTTACGGTCCGGTCCAGCCGAGCATCTACTGGATGCGATTGAGCGGGTGGCCGCGGGCGAAGTCTACGTCTCACCCCAGGTCCAGATCGATAAGGTCTTCCAGTCAGACCGCCGCGAATGCAGCGGTGATCCGATTGCGAGGCTTAGCACGCGCGAGTATCAGGTGTTCTCCCTTCTGGTCGATGGAATTCGCGCCAAGGAAATCGCTGCAAGGCTCGAACTGAGCCCCAAGACCGTCGACACCTACCGGGCGAGCCTGATGCGGAAACTCGACATTCACGACGTGGCCGGCCTGGTGAAGTTTGCCCTGCAGAAGAAGCTGATTTCCATGTAAAGCTTGCGCCGGGGCCGCGTGGTATGATGGTATTTTCCCCTTGAGGTTCTTGTGGATAGAGTTACCCGGAAAGAACTGAAGACGGACCGCTTCGCGGTGGAAGTGGAACACACGGTGGAGTACGTAAGCGAGCACCGCCGGCAGATGATCGTCTACGGCGGCATCGCTGTCGTGGTGATCCTTGCCATCGTGGCTTACACATTCTTCAGCAGGCGGCAGCACGCCATCCGCCAGGCAACCCTGCAGGAAGCGATCTCTATCCAGCAGGCGGCGATCGGGCCCGCCCCAAGCCCTCTCATCAAGAGCTTCAACACCAAGGCCGAGAAGGACCAGGAAGCGGAAAAGGCGTTCCGTCAGGTCATCGAGAAACATCCTGGTTCTGAAGAGGCTTCCTACGCCGCTTACATGCTGGGCAACATCGCCATGGATCAGGGCAAGATGGCCGAGGCAGAGAAGCGCTACAAGGAAGTCGCCGAGTCGGGTCATGACAATTACGCATCGATTGCGAAGCTCTCTCTAGCCGAGATGTATGATGCGCAGGGCAAGAACGCCGAGGCGGAGAAGCTGCTCCGCGAGCTCATTGACAGTCCGACGGCGCTGGTTTCCAAGGAGCAGGCGACTATTGTCCTAGCGCGGGTGCTGGCCGATTCAAAACCCGAAGAGGCGCGTAAGCTGATCGAGCCGCTTCGGACCTCAGACCGAAACGCGATTAGCCGCAGCGCCCTGACCCTCAGCGGGCAATTGTCAGCAACGGCAAAGTAGCGGCCTCCGGGCGATGAGCCTCCCTACCTTATCGGCGCCCCCGCTAGCCAGATTGCAGTTCCCGGTGGCGGCCAGCCGGGGCCGTCGATACCCGGAGCCTCGGCATCCTTATCGCAACGAATTTCAACGGGATCGGGACCGTATTGTCCACGCAAGGGCGTTCCGGCGTCTGGAGAACAAGACCCAGGTCTTCACGCCCGGCCTGTCAGACCATTTCCGGAACCGCCTGACGCACACGATCGAGGTCGCGCAGATTGCAAGGACCGTGGCCTCGTCGCTTGGGCTCGACGAAGACCTGACGGAAGCACTCGCGCTCGCTCATGACATCGGTCATCCTCCCTTCGCGCACTCAGGCGAGGAAGAGCTGAATCGCCAGATGAAGCAATTCGGCGAGAGCTTCGACCATAACCTGCATGCCTTGCGGATCGTGGAAAGCTTCGAGCAGCGATACGCCCGCTTCCCCGGTCTGAACCTTACGTTTGAACTGCGAGAGGGCATCGTCAAGCACTCGCGCGACATCTCTCCGGGAGAGGTTCCGGAACTCGACGAGTATCTGCCTGGCTACCGGCCCCCGCTCGAGGCGCAGCTCATCGACCTGGCGGACGAAGTCGCCTATAACACGGCGGACCTGGACGATGGCTATTCGGCGGGACTGTTCGACATCGATCAGGTCTCCCGCAGCGTGCCCCGCTACGCCGCCTTACGCGAGGAGATCGAGACACAGTTTCCGGCGGCTTCCGAGCGCCTCATCTTTCACGAAGTTTTGCGGCGGCTTGTCGACCTGCTCGTATCCGGGCTGATCGAAGGAACGGCGGCGGCGGTGAAAGCGTCCGGGGTAGAGACCGTCGAGGATGTCCGGGCCTTTCCGCAACGCCTGGCGCGATTCAGCAAGGAGGCAGCTGAAACAAATAGCGCGCTGAAGATCTTTCTGAGAGAGCGCGTCTACTTTTCGCCGGCGCTCGCCGGGGAGCGGCAGAGGGTGGCTGTCCAGGTCAGGGAGCTGTTCCGTTTCTACCTGGATCATCCGGAGCGGCTGCCCGCCCCCTACTACAGTCAGGTGAACGGCACGCCGCTTCATCGCGTCGTCTGCGACTACATTGCTGGAATGACCGATCGATACTTCCAACGGACCTGGCTGCAGACAGTCGGGGAAGGGCGGGCTTTGGTGGAGTAGCTCATTCTGAAGTGACGTAATTGGTGGTTTCGGCGGAGCGTACGCCGTACACCTTCAGGATCTGACGGCAGATCTCGTCGGCGACTTTCTTGGGGTCTTCGTCATTCTCAAGATCGAGTTCCACCTTCAGATAG
>JADGHK010000299.1 GCA_019686145.1 Bryobacteraceae bacterium
GTCTTCACCGATCCCTTCAGCCGGGCCGGCCGCTTCGATAGCGTAACCTCAATCGCAACCGATTGTCCCGGCAGCAGTTTGAATTCAAAGCCGTCTTTCCCGATGCGAACATTCGATACCGATGCAACAAAGAACTCCGGCGGCGCCATGACCCCGATCTCCCACAATCCGGGCCGCAATGGCGCCGTCTCTCCGCATGCCACCCGCTTCGCATTGCCCGCATCGCTTTCATCCTTCGGCCGGAGGAACGCGGAGATCCCCTCCAGGGTCGCGCTCTTGTCCTCCCGCTGGCTGCAGCGGAGCTGGAGGGTTGGCGAGGCGGCCAGAGTGAGGGAAACATTTTCCTGCTCAGCGCCCAGGTCGATTTCCTGCCACGCGCTATAGGATGGCCGGCCATTCGTGAAGGCCCACAGCACGTAAGGGCCGGGGGCCAGCTCCCCGAAGCTGACGGTTCCGCCCGGCTGCGCGTGCACCGATCTTCGCCCCGCCTCCGTTTCCAGATTCACTGTCGCGGGGACCGGGCCGTGCAGCGTGACGGTGAGGTGCGAGAGGCGCCCTGGTATGGGGGCAATATCGACGCCTTCCCGTTCTCCTTCGAGTTCGACCTTCACGATCCGGGCGCCCTGGATCTGAACGCTTTGCCCGTAGAAGGTCGGCAGGAGACCCCGGCGATCTTCCAATTCCCGCGCCCCGGTCCGGATGTAGTAGTCTCCCGGCTCGAGCCCCGCAATTCGATACACGCCCCGGTCATCCGTAACTCCGGCCCCCACCTGGCGCCGCCGTCCTGTTGCGCTGTAGGCGTAGACCGCGATTCCGGGCAGGCCGAGCTCATTCTCGTCGAAAACTCTTCCCGTGACGGCTGACAGCCTTCGGAGCCGGAGTTCGAGCGCGAATTCCTTATCAGGCTCCAGCACGATCGGTGTTCCGGGCTGGGACCAGCGGCGTTGGCCGTAGGTAGCGGTCAGGTAGCCTTGTTTCTGCGCTTTAAGCAGGTACGTTCCGGCTGGAAGGGAAAAGAAGGCGAAACTTCCGGAGGAATCCGTCAGGACAGATGGCGGAGGCGGCGGCGTTTCACCAAGGGCCTCCAGGGATACACGAGCGCGGGCAAGAGGTTTCCCGCTCGCATTGTCGTAGATCAGACCCCGCAGGGTGGATCCGCAAATCCACTGCGGTCCGATCACTGCCAGCCAGCAGATAAGAAAGAGACGGCTAGAGAGTCGAGAAGCGAAAACCCCGATGAGAGGATCCCTTCTCAGCAGTCTTATTGCCTTCGTTCGATGGCTGAGCCTGCGACTGGCCGGTTCTCTTCCTGTACAGGTCGAGGACGGGGGAAGGGTCCATCCCAATGGCAGCCGCATACTGCCGAATATAACTTGTATCGAAGATACCGCCCGGCAGCTCACCAAACCGTTCGGCTTCGATGGCTTCCAGGAAGTGCCGACTGATCTTAGTCGATTCGATGATTTGGTTTAAGCTGATGCCCGCTGCCTCACGGCGCGAGGACAACGCAAGGATTGGTTGCGGAGATTGTGAAGGTCCCGCCATTGCTGAACCAATTCTCAAACGAAATGTAAGCTTTAATCATATCGACAGACTTGCAGGGTGTCCCGAAAAAATATCGAACCTCACGTTAAAATTGTCTGGGAGAGCAGCAAAGACGGGAGGTGCGAGGGTGCGATTTTTCGGGTTTCTTTTCTTTTGCGCAATTTTCCCCGCCGGCGCGACAACACCGGCACCTGTAACTTTTTACAAGGATGTTTTGCCGATCCTTCAAAAAAACTGCCAGGGCTGCCACCGTCCGGGTGAGGCTGCGCCGATGTCGCTACTGACGTACGATGAAGTCCGGCCGTGGGCCAGGGCGATCCGGCAGTCGGTGCTGACCAGGAAGATGCCGCCATGGTTTGCGGACAGCGCTCACGGTAAGTTTTCGAACGATCGATCGCTTGCGAAGGCCGATGTGGACACCCTGGTGCGCTGGGCCGACACCGGGGCCAAAGAAGGCGATCCGGCCGACGCTCCTCCTCCGGTCCACTTCGTCGATGGATGGAACATCGGAAAGCCGGACGTTGTGTTCGAGATGCCGAATGAGTTTCATGTGCCGGCATCTGGAACCATTGAGTATCAGTACATTGTGATCCCCACGGGCTTCAAGGAGGATAAGTGGGTCCAAATGGCGGAGGTCCGCCCGGGGAACCGCGCTCTGGTTCACCATGTGATCGCGTTCGTCCGGCCGCCCGGCTCGCAGTGGCTGAAGGATGCTCGCCCCGGCATCCCCTTCGTACCCGGCCGCCAGAAGCCGGAAACGGCGGAACGGTCCGGACAGCGGCAGAGGGGAGAAGGTGATCAAAGCATCGGCGATTTCCTGGTGGGATACGCGCCTGGCACCGTGCCGGAGGTGCTCGAGCCCGGCCGAGCCAAGCTTATCAAGGCGGGCTCCGACCTTGTCTTCCAGATGCACTACACCGCGAACGGAAAAGCTGGCACCGATAAGTCGAAGATCGGCCTCATTTTTGCCAAAGAGCCGCCTCGCGAGCGAGTCGTCACGCTGGCCGTCTCGAACAACAAGTTCGTGATCCCTCCCGGCGCTCCCAACCATCGTGTCGATGCCAGACTCACGATCCGCGACGAAGCCTGGCTGATCGGGATGCTGCCTCACATGCACCTGCGAGGAAAGAGCTTCGAATACCGCGCTCTCTACCCTGACGGCCGCGAGGAGGTCCTGCTGAAGGTTCCCAGGTACGACTTCAGCTGGCAGCTCTCTTACTACCCGGAAAAGCCAATCCGGCTTGTGCCCGGGACGGTCATCGAGGCTATCGCTCACTACGACAATTCGCCGAACAATCCGTCCAACCCGGATCCTACGGTCGAAGTGCGCTACGGCGACCAGAGTTGGGAAGAGATGATGTTCGGCTTCTTCGACGTTGCGTTTGACGTGCACAAGGATCCGGCGGACCTGCTCCGCGGGAAAAAGAAGCAGCAATCCGGCGACTAGGCCGTTCTGCCGTGCGTCCTGTTCTGTTCCTGCTCGTGGGCATTGCGACAGCCGGATATGCTCACGACCCGATCACGACCAAACTCACCTGGACCCGCGAAATCTCCAGGATCGTGCAACGCCGGTGTCTCCAGTGCCACCGCGAGGGCGGATCCGCGCCGATGCCGCTGGTTACATATGAGCAGGCCCGGCCCTGGGCAGTCGCGATTGCCGAGCAGGTGCTCGAACGTCAGATGCCGCCGTGGGACGCAGTGAAGGGCTTCGGCGACTTCAAACACGATCTCTCGCTGAGCCAGGAAGAAGTTCAGCAGATTGCCGACTGGGTGGCCGGCGGTGCTCCCGCGGGGGATCCGGCGTATCTGCCCGCAGCTCCTTCCGAGCCTCCCACGCTGCCTCCTGTTCCGCTCGCAGGTCGAACTCTCAAGGTCGCTAATTCGCTTCGCTTGGAGCGTGACGCTGTGGTGACGGCAATCCGCCCGGATGCGATTCACGAAGAGGCATCCGTGCGGGTGATTGCGCGTCGCCCGGACGGATCGATTGAGCCGATGCTTTGGCTGCGAAACTATCGTTCGAAGTTTGCGCGCGCCTTCGAGTATCGCCAGCCCTTGCGGCTTCCCGCCGGCACCGTCGTTCAGGTGGTTCCCGCGGATGCCGGCTCCCTCACCCTTTTCCTCATGTCGTCTACCATAACGAAAAGATGAGATTTCTGATTCTCTTCCCCCTGACCCTGCTGACGCTTTCCGGACAGACGCGGCAGGATCGCGTGAACCAGATTGCGGAGTCCCTTCGCAACCAGTTGATTGAGCAGCGCCGGGATTTTCACATGCATCCTGAGCTATCGAACCGCGAGGAGCGCACGGCCAAAGTGATTGCCGAGCGTCTCCGGGCTCTGGGATTTACCGACATTCGGACCGGGGTCGCGCGGCATGGCATCGTCGCGGTATTGAAGGGAGGAAAGCCGGGACCGGTCGTGGCGGTTCGCACCGATATGGACGCACTCCCGATTACCGAGACGCTGGACGTCCCGTATAAGTCGAAGAACCCTGGCGTGAAGCACGCGTGCGGGCATGACCTTCACATGACTGTCCAGCTCGGGGTTGCCGAAGTCCTCACCAAGTTGCGCGATCAGATTCCAGGTACGGTGAAGTTCATCTTCCAGCCTGCGGAGGAGGGCGCTCCGGCTGGAGAGACGGGCGGCGCTACGCAGATGCTACGGGAGGGGGTATTGGAGAACCCGAGGCCGAAAGCGATCTTCGCTCTCCATGCTGGGCCCCATTTCCGCGCCGGGCAGGTCGCCTACACTCCGGGGCCATTCCTCGCCTCTTCGGACACATTCACGATCCGGGTAGTCGGGAAAGGGGTGCATGGAGCTTATCCTCACATGGGCCTCGATCCCATTCCTGTCGCCGCGGAAATCATCCAGGGGCTGCAGACGCTCCGTCGACGCGTCATC
>JADGHK010000300.1 GCA_019686145.1 Bryobacteraceae bacterium
ATGGAAGGGCGCGGGCTACTTTATCCGGTAGCTACACCTTCTGCCGTAGTACCTGTCATACCGTTGCCGCGCGCCGGTTAAGCCATTCCTCTGTACCTGGTCGCATTCCTCCCCGCTGCAGGTAACCGGCTGCGCCGCGGATACCTTAAGAGAAAGAGAGCTCCGGCAGTAGCGAAGCAGATTCAGAGTCCAGGTAGAGGACGGCATCCCCGTGCGTGCGCAGGATGGAGGCTGGACATTCCGTGGAAATCGGTCCGAGCAGCGCATCCCGCACGGCTTGCGCCTTTCGGAGTTCAGGAACGCAGCAAATGAGGCGCCTTGCAGCAAGGAGCGCCGGACACGTGAGGGTTAGAGCCTCAGTAGGGGTGGACGCGAGATCGGGGAAGTGTCCTTCACCCACCTGTTGCAGCCGGCAGCGCTCATCGAGCTGTACGCGCTTGATTACGAGCGGATCGCAAAAATCGGCCACCGGGGGATCATTGAATGCGATATGTCCGTTTTCGCCGATCCCGACGAAGGCAAGATCCGGCACGCGGGCGCTTAGCAGATTTGCGTAACGCTTCATCTCCGCTTCCAAATCTTCCGCATCCCCCTCAATGTAGTAAGCAGCGGCCGGCCGCACCCGTTCGACCACGCGCTCGCGGATCCACTTCCGAAAGCTCGCCGGATGATCCGCGCTCATCCCGACGTACTCGTCCATGTGGAAAACTTCCACCCGCTGCCAGTCGACTTCGTGATGTTTCACGAGTGCGTCGATGAAGGCCAGCTGTGAATTGCCGGTCGCGACGATAATTCGAGCCTGGCCGCGCTGATCGATCGCATTCTGGATCAGCTCCGCCGTCCGGGCAGCCGCAGCTTCCCCAGACTCCTCTCGTGTGTTGTGAACTACTACGCGCAATTGCCCGACGGTAAATTCTCTGCTTGTCATATTTGAGGCTCGCTGATTTGAGGCTGGCTTTATGGCTCGGCGATTACTGGTTCCGGTTCAGCGATCACGTTTTCCGCATCCAGGACTACGGAAACCGCATGGATGACCGCTGCAATGCGAATCGCAGCCGCAATCTTCTCTTCTGTCAGTCCCTTCTCGCGCAGAACGTGCTCGTGCGAGGCCATACAGGCGCCGCAGCCGTTGATAGCGGAAACCGCCGTGCACCACAGTTCGAAATCGAGCGGTTCGACGCCATGCGTACGGAGTGCCTGCATCCGGAGCCGGGCTGGAATCGTGCTGTATTTCGGATTGCCGGAAAGGTGAGTGAAGCGGTAATAGATGTTGTTCATCCCCATGATCGCAGCGGCGGACTTTGCGGCTTCGAGCGCTGCCGGGGAGAGGTGGGCGCGGCTTTCAGCGTTTATGATTCCAATGACCGTCGAATTTCGAGACGCGATTGCTGACGCCAGAGCCGTTCCCCAAAGCTGCTGCTCCGTCAGTTCCGGCTGCCGCAGCACGCTGGAAAGGTTCAGCTTGAGATCCTTCGCGTAAGAAGGCAAAGTGCTGGACAGGGTTTCGAGTGTCATCTAGTCCTTTTTCTCCTGGTTGCTTAATAGCAAGGCCGGCGCCCGGTAAGACGCCGGCCCTGCAGGATGCGTTTTTAGACCTTGAGGGTCGCTTCGCCCTTCTTCCAATTGCAGGGGCAAAGCTCATCCGTTTGCAGCGCATCGAGCACCCGCAGCACTTCCTCAGGGCTGCGGCCAACCGAAAGATCCGTCACGTACACAAAGCGGATGACGTTGTCGGGATCCACGATGAAAGTGGCGCGCTGCGAGACGCCTTCTTTGGGGTCGAGAATTCCGAGCTGTCCGCTCAGTTCCCGTTTGATGTCGGAAAGCATGGGGAACGGCAGATCCTTCAGATCCTCATGCTGGTTCCGCCACGCCAGATGCACAAACTCGGAATCAATGCTGGCCCCGAGGATCTGCGCATCGCGGTCCTGAAACTCGCGATTGAGCTTCGCGAAGCCCGCAATCTCCGTCGGACAGACGAAGGTGAAATCCTTCGGCCAGAAGAAGTAAACCTTCCACTTGCCCGGATAATCTTCGTGCGTGATTGTCTTAAAGGCTTCGTTCTTAACCGTGCTAACCGTGGCTGTTAGCGAATATGCCGGAAATTTTTCTCCAACACTGAGCATTCTTGCTTTTCTCCTCTAGTCTTCGATAAGCGAAATAAAATTCCGATTCAGGATTTACTTCGGCGCGCCCTTTCTGATTTCGCCAGACAGGCGGCGCAAATACCGAGTGCTTCCACACTAAAGCGCTGTACCCGAAATCCCTTGGGAGGTTTTCTCTTCAGCTTCACGGGCTCCAGATCCTCTGGTTCGAGGTCCATGATCGCCTTGCACTGCGTGCACACGAAATGGTGATGCGGCGACATGTTCGCTTCCAGGCGGATGGTGCCGTGATGGACGCTCACTTCACGCAGAAGCCCCGTGTCCAGGAAGGTCTTCAGATTCTTATACACAGTCCCCAAAGAAATCGAGGGGATCTGCTTCCGGACCACTTCGTAGATCGCTTCGGGACTCGGGTGATGTTCCATCTGCGACAAGGCTTCGTAGATAACCTGCCGCTGATGGGTCAGCGCAAGACCTTTCTCCCGGCACTTCTGCCGGAACAACTCCATGCGGCGATCAGGCTCGCGGGGCTCCATGCTGTGTTTGACTTCTCTTATTAAACGATAATTATTCTCCTTTGTCAATCACTCTCCAGTAGCGGTCTGCTAAAGTAGTAGGTTGACGCCCGCTCTATGTCGTTGATTCTAAGCTGCCAGTCTGTGTCGAAGGCGTTCGGCGCGGATCCGCTCTTCGAAAATGTTTCCCTCGTCATTTCCGAGGGGGACAGACTCGGTCTCATCGGGCCGAATGGAGCAGGCAAGAGCACGCTGCTCCAGATCCTGGCCGGGCGCATTCCGCCTGATGAGGGAACTGTGGTCTTGCGCAAGGGCGCCCGGCTCGGTTATGTACCGCAGACCTCCGAGTTCCCGGCCGGCGTGACCGTGCGCGAATTAGTGAGCGGCGTTCTTGACGGGCTGGGCCTTGAGGAGGTGGAACATGCTGCCCGTCTCGCTTCCACGCTTGGACGTGCCGGATTCGTCAACGGAGACGTCGTAGTAGACACTCTTTCCGGCGGCTGGAAGAAACGGCTTGCGATTGCCTGCGAACTTGCCCGGGAGCCGGACATTCTGCTTCTTGATGAGCCCACGAACCATCTCGACCTCGAAGGCATTCTGTGGCTGGAAAAGCTGATTCAGAATGCACCGTTCGCGACCATTGTCATCAGTCATGACCGGTATTTCCTTGAAAACGTCGCGACGTCCATGGCTGAGCTGAACCGCCTCTACGCGGGAGGGCTGTTTCGCGTGGATGGCAATTACAGCCGCTTTCTCGAGCGAAGGGAAGAGCACCTGCGCGCGGAGTCGAAAAGACAGGAATCGCTCGAGATTCGGGTCCGGCGTGAAGTGGAGTGGCTGCGGCGCGGACCCAAGGCGCGGACAACGAAATCAAAAGCACGCATCGACGAGGCCGGGCGGTTGATCGAGGAGCTTGCAGACATCTCTTCCCGGATGCGGACGGCCACTGCAAAGATCGATTTCACGGCCTCGGGCAGGCAGACGAAGAAGCTGATTGAAGCGCGCGGAATTGAGAAATCGCTTGGGAACCGGCGGCTGTTTTCGGGATTGGATTTGAAACTGTCGCCCGGAGTGCGGCTTGGTCTTGCCGGGTCAAACGGCAGCGGCAAGACTACGCTGCTGCGAATCCTGAACGGAGAAATCGAGCCCGATGCAGGAACGATCGAGCGGGCCGACAACCTCCAGGTGGTCTACTTTGACCAGAACAGGGAACAGCTCGACGCCACGACGACGCTCCGGCGTGCTCTGTCTCCGGACAGCGACTCCGTCATCTTTCGCGGACGTCCGATGCACGTGGCCGGCTGGGCCAAACGGTTCCTTTTCCGGTCGGAACAACTCGACATGCCTGTGTCGCGTCTGTCGGGCGGGGAGAGAGCGCGCGCTCTGATTGCCCGGTTGATGCTCCGGCCCGCCGACGTGCTCCTGCTGGATGAGCCAACGAATGACCTTGACATTCCGACTCTCGAAGTGCTCGAGGAGAATCTTCTCGATTTCCCTGGCGCTTTGGTCCTGGTTACTCATGATCGCTATCTTCTCGATCGCGTATCGACCGTGATCCTCGGCCTGGATCAAGGGGAAGCGGGCTACTTCGCGGACTACTACCAATGGGAGCAGGCGAAACTTGCCAGGCCCGCAAGGGTGGAAAAAGCAGAGAAGGAAAAGCAGGCCACAGAGGCTAAGAGTTCCGCCGCACCACAGAAGAAGCGCCTCTCCTATATCGAGGGCCGCGAGTACGAGCAGATGGAGTCAAAGATCCTGGCCGCAGAAGAGGAACTGGAGAAGTGGAAGCGGCTGCTCCAGGACCCGGACGTCGTCACCGATCC
>JADGHK010000301.1 GCA_019686145.1 Bryobacteraceae bacterium
TTCAAGTCCTGTCCTCCGCACCAAGTTCCAAAAGGCATCCGGTTCGGATGCCTTTTTCATTTTTGTCCTAAGATCGTACGATCCTTGAGTCTGCGGTTCCCTATGCGTGCCTGAGACCGGCAAGGCTGCCAGATGTCAACGCTGACCGCGAGATGCCTTTGACGCTTGCGGACTTGCGTCGCCCGCCGTGGGCCGCGGAGTCACAATGTTGAACCAAAAATCGAAGCTGTCGAGGTTCGAGACCAATTCGTCCAGCTTCGCGCGATTACCTGCAATCTTGACATCGCCGGATTGGATTGCATCGGCCAGCTTCGTCTTGTGAAGCATGATGTTGTTGAGCGTGTCGCGCGACAAAGTTACGGTCACGTCGGCGTTGCTTGCCTGGCTGTTTGGAGTGTGATTGAGTACGCCGTTCTCCATTTCAAGGACATATTTTCCGTCGGCGCCGAAGTCAAAATTAAGCACCGCCTTTGCATTGGCTGCCTTTTCCCTATTCAGGCGGACGGACAGATAGTCGAAAAACAGATCCAGTGGTATCGCTCGAACGGTATCCGGGCTGGCACTGTCCGGGGTTGGAAGCCTTTTCACGCCGTCGCGGAGTTCTTTAGCGCCGGAGAGATAAAAGTTGCGCCACGGTCCGGACTCCGCCTGATATCCGAGTTGTTCGAGCGCATCAGCCTGGAGATCCCTTGCCGCCTTGTTGTTAGGATCGGCGAAGACAACGTGGTTCACAACCTGTGCGACCCATCGGTAGTCGCCCTTTGCGTAGGACTCCCTCGCCTTCTGCAGGACGGCATCGGCCCCGCCCATGAACTCGACGTACTTCTTGCTCGCTTCGACGGGCGTCAGTTCGTTCAGGGTCGCCGGGTTACCGTCGAACCACCCGAGGTATAGCACGTAGGTGGCTTTCACGTTGTGGCTGATCGTGCCGTAATAGCCGCGGTTTGCCCAAACATGGGCAAGCTGATCGGGCAATTTGAACTGCTCGGCAATCTCATCCCTGGTGTAACCATGGTTGGCCAGCCGGAGTGTCTCGTCGTTGATATAGCGGTACAGATCGCGTTGCGACTTCAGCAACTCTTTGATCTCGGCGTTGCCGAATGTTGGCCAGTGGTGCTGCGCGAACATCACTTCAGCCTTGTCCCCCCACATCACCAGCGCCTGATTGAGGTACTTCGACCAAGGCAGCGGTTCTCGAATCTTCGCTCCGCGAAGCGAGTATGTATTGTGCAGGGTGTGCGTGCAATCTTCGGCGGCCTCGATGGCCTTCTTTTCCGGGATGAACCACATCATCTCGGCGGGTGCCTCAGAGCCGGGGGCCATCAGAAACTCATACGTGAGACCGTCGATGACGTGCTTTTCACCCGTCGCCTTGATCACATTGGTGGGCGGGATCAGTGTGACCGTGCCCGCGGAAGTTGTGGTGCCGAGACCTGTTCCGACCTGTCCCTTCGCATCGGGCGGCAGCAGGTTACCGAACATGTAGCTTGCGCGGCGGCTCATGGCGTTGCCGGCGAGGACGTTCTCCGCTACCGGCGCTTCCAGAAAACCATCCGGCGCGTAGACCTTGATCTTTCCGGAATTGACGTCGGCCTCGTTGATGACGCCGCGGACTCCGCCATAGTGGTCAACGTGGCTGTGAGTGTAAATCACGGCCTTCACCGGCCTGCGGCCGCGATTCTTGTAATAGAGATCGATCGCGGTCCTGGCTGTTTCCATCGAGACTAACGGATCCACGATCACGATCCCTTCTTTCCCCTCGATGATCGTCATATTCGACAGGTCTTGATTGCGGATCTGGTAGATTCCATCTGTAACCTTGAAGAGGCCGCTGATGTTCGTCAGTTGGGACTGACGCCACAGACTTGGATTGACGGTGTCCGGCGCTGGGGCGCCTTCTTTGATAAAGTTGTACTGCTGCGGGTTCCAAACCGGGTTCCCGGCCTGGCCTTTAATCAAGTCGGTCGGTAGCGGTGCGATAAACCCCTTTTTCGCGTTCTCGAAATCGGAATTGTCGGCGAACGGTAGCACCGTCAGCAGCTTGGCATTCGCCGCTTTGGTGGCGTCGGTCGCATTCTTGCGACTATCCGCAGGGCCATCTGCAGCAAAAAGGACAGCGGTTAATAACGATCCCCAAAAACACTTCGGCATCAGGCCTCCAGAATTCTCAGAGAATCGGGCTTTTTAGAACACGCCACACAGTGGACTTCCGGAACCTTGATGCGTCGGTGGCGCCCGCAGCTTCAGAAAATATGACCATGCACGGCGAAACCTTTTTGGGAATTGCCACATCCGCCCTATAAGTACGCATGCGAGAAAAGGTGAAGGTCGGCCCCGAAAATACGCCGATTATCGCGGCGGTGTTCTGCATGTATAACCGGTATGTGGACGGATTGGCGACAATGGCGTTATCCGATCCCAATGGTTATCTTGAACGGGCCGAACCGGTGGCAAAGCATGGTTACGTCTGGAACTTGCAGCGTGTGTTGCGTTCTGCCGCCTCTGGAAAGGAATAGTATTGCGATATGAGCGGAACGGAGCCGTTCTCCCCGTCCGTCGAACTCGCCCGCGAGCTTGTCATTCGCCACGGTTGGAACGCTACTTCCTATCAGATCCTCAACCCCGGCATCGAGCACTGGTTCTCCCCGCGGCATCAGGCGGTGGTTGGATACACGCGTCGTGCCGATATGCTGTTGGTGGCTGGAGCGCCTGTGTGCGCAGGGGAGGCGCTCCCGGCTGTGTGCGATGAGTTCGAAGCCTTCGCGCGCCAGCAAGGACGCCGGGTTTGTTACGTATGCGCGGAAGAGCGGCTCCGCGCGCTATTCGCCCGGTCCTCTCATCATGCGACAGTGGCCTTGGGAGCTCAGCCAGCCTGGAATCCTCTCAACTGGTCAGAGGTAGTTCGAAACCGGCCTTCTCTCAGGGCGCAACTGCACCGAGCGGCGAATAAAGGACTCGTCGTGGAGGCCGTTAGCCCAGCACGAGCAGCAGCGGACCCGGGATTGCGGCGAATCCTGCTAGAGTGGGTCGCCGGGAGGCCCCTTCCCCCGCTGCATTTCCTCGTGGAACCCAATGTCTTGGACGGCGTACTGACGGATCGCCTGATCCTGACTGCGCGGCGGCACGGGGTACCGGTTGCATTCCTCGTTGCGTCCCCAGCGAGGGCGAGAGCAGGATACCTCATTGAACTCCTCGCACGGTCGTCCAGCGCTCCAAACGGGGTCAGCGAACTGCTGATCCACACCGCGATGCGCCGGCTCGCGGCTGAGGGCTGCCGATACGTAACGCTCGGACTGGTTGCCCTGGCGCATGCGGCGGACGAAGCAATCCGAAGGAACCCGCGATGGCTGCGGACGCTGATGTACTATGCGCGCGCGCACGCAAACCGGTTTTACAACTTTCGCGGGCTGGAGCAGTTCCGGGTGAAAATGTCGCCAGAGCGCTGGGAGACGGTATATGCCATCTCCAACGAACCGCGATTCTCTCCTCGGACTTTGTACGCCGTGGGAGGAGCCTTTTCCGGCATTCCTCCCTGGGTCGCGATTACGCTCGGGCTCGCAAAAGCAGCGCGCCAGGAATTCCGAAGGGTCTTCAAGCGGCGATCTGCCGGAAACGGCATATGAGCCGCTGGTCGCCCCGCTCCTTTACCGCGCGGGGGGTTGAGCGTCTTTGAGGATCTTGTCCAGACCCTCGAGCGCGCGGTCGACTTCCTTCTCTGTCAGGATGTAGGGCGGCAGCATGCGGACGACAGTCTCATGCGTCACGTTGATCAGCAGTCCTTCGTCCTGGGCTGCTGCGACGAGTTGCTTGCAGGGGAAGT
The DNA here is from genome assembly GCA_019686145.1 of Bryobacteraceae bacterium. Taxonomy (GTDB): domain Bacteria; phylum Acidobacteriota; class Terriglobia; order Bryobacterales; family Bryobacteraceae; genus JADGHK01. The sequence goes on from JADGHK010000301.1 coordinate 3,821, forward strand.
CGAGCTCCATACCGATCATGAGTCCGTGCCCTCGAACTTCCTTAATGAAGGGATACTTCCCCGCCAGAGTTCGCAGGCCGTTGCGGAAGTAGTCGCCCACTCTCCGGATCGAGGGAAGCAGATCGGGCAGGATCTCGCAGAACTCGATGGCCACGCGGCAGGCAAGCGCATTGCCGCCGAACGTGGTGCCGTGCATTCCCGGCGCGATCGCGGCTGCCGCTTTCTCGTTCATGATGATCGCGCCGAGCGGCAGACCGCAGGAGATCGGCTTGGCGATCGCCAGGACGTCCGGCATCACGGCTGGCTCGGTGAGCTGGTAGGCGAACCACGTTCCCGGACGGCCCACGCCGCTCTGGATCTCGTCGAAGATGAGGAGGGCGTTGTAGCGGTTCGCCAGATCCCGCGCCTTTCGCATGAAAGACTCGCTGACGGGAAGGACCCCGCCTTCACCCTGGATCGATTCAATCACAATGCCGGCGGTCCGCTCGCTGACGGCCGCCTCCAGGCCTGCCTCATCCTGCCTTGCCACAAATTTGACGCCCGCGAGCATGGGCTCGAACGGCTCGCGATACTTCGGCTGACCGGTGATCGACAACGCGCCCATCGTACGGCCGTGGAAGGAA
>JADGHK010000302.1 GCA_019686145.1 Bryobacteraceae bacterium
AGCTCGGTCCCGGTCTGTTGTTTGGTCGGGTAGACATCCTGGTAGCGCTCCACGATATTGATATCGATGGCCAGCCGGCCGGGGGCGGTTGTGAGCGGTTCGTAGCGGCGCCGGATTTCTGCGTAGCGTTCGGGGCCGAGGTGCCAGACCGTTGCGGGATCCTCAATCAGGAAGGTCGCCCGGCTGGCCTCGGCGTGAGGCAGAAGTGCGGCGGCATCCGCACCGATACTGTCTCGCATAGACCTGTCGAACCGGTCGTCAACGTGGGTTAACACCAGATCCAGGTGAGGCTTTTGCTTGCGCAGGGCTTCCAGTTCCGAGAGCCACTCCCGTTGGAGGCGGGTTGCGAGATTAGCGCGCCAGTCCAGGAAGAGCCGCAGCTTTTTGGGATCGGCGGAGGATTGAAACAGCCTCAGCGGATCGAAGCCGTGCGATCGCTGGAACTCCCGCCGCACGTCTTCATTCATGGGAGTGAACCGGGCGGCGTTGGCGGGGCCATGGAGCGACTCAAAGTAGAGCTCGGCCAAGTTGATCCCGTCCCAGTCGAACCGGCTGATGAGCTCGCGGATGCCGGCAGCCACCGCAGCACGGCAGTCCGGGTTGGCGAGGTTCATGAGGCGGCGCCAGTCGAGGTGGGCGTCCTGGCCGAGCGCTGTTTTCTCCCGCCACTCAAGGTGCTTCTCCCAGAACTGATCGCTCACGTGCGGTAACTCAAGCCAGGCATAAACGGAAATCGCGTTGCGGTGGCAGGCGTCGATGAGCTGGCGAAGCCGGGCGTCGCGCTCCGTGTCGGGCTCCAAGAAATGCCAGGCAGCGACATGAAGGCCCCCAATCCCGGCCTTCCGCCAGCGGCGCGCCATCCAATCGAGATCTGCCCGGGAACGGTACGAGGGATCGTAGAATGCCCATAGGCGCGACGACCGGACCGGAGCATCCGCACCAAGATCCCGCAGAGCGTGCAGCAGGTAGGGAAGCCGCTCGTGTCCTTTCGATCCGGGCGAGATCGCCGTCCAAAGAATACCTCCCGCTCCACGCCGGAAGCCCGCAACCAGAGGCGCCTTCTTCCAGCGTTCGAAGCAAAACACCTCGGCCGATTCGGGCAGGGAAAACACCGGCGTGTCGACAACGCGCTCCCAGGCAATCGGCACGCGGGGATTGTGTGTATCGACGACGCCGCGCGTGGGTATCTGCCGGCCCTGCCGCTGGATGCCCAGAGCGCGAGCGATGGTCGAATCGCCTTCGAGGATCAGAAAAGCGCCCTGCTCGGCTCGGGCAAGCCATGGCTGAGGGTCGACATCCGCGCCGGCTGGAAAGACAAAAATGCCAGCGCTGCCGCTCACCCCGGCGACAAAGCCGACCGAGGACAGGATCTCCGGCCAGGGACCGGGCTCATCGCCCGCGACGTGAAACGTAAACGTCTGCGCGGCGAGCGGGAACGCGAGGAACAGCACACTAACGAGTGCGCGCATACCAGATCCCGACCCGCAGGTCCGTAAAATGCCTTCCCCGCGGATTGCCCTCGTTGATCGTGTGGCGGCCCCATAGCAGGTTCGCGGTCAGAAACATCGAGGGAGAAATCGGCTCCAGCCGCAGCTTGAACCCCGGCCCCATCTCCATGAAGTTCGCCCAATATTGCCGGTTGCGATCGCCGGTCAGGTTCTGATTCCAGTAGAGTTGCAACTGCAGGCCGCCGTAGTCCGGCAAAGTCCACCCGGCCCGATTTTGTGAATACAAAAGCAGGTTATGCTGGAAGCGGCTGATGTAGACTGCATCTTCATTGGTCTCAAAGAAGAGCCCGCCTTTGCTCGAGCCGAGCAGTTGCCCGAAGCCCCTGGCGAACGAAAGGCCGGCACGGTAGTCCGGCTTCACCAGGCCGGTGTCAGGCCGCCTTCCCAGGTAGCTGACGGCTGCTCCCGCTTCCCCCCAAAGCGTAACGCCATGTCTGGGAACAGTGTTCAGGCCCAGTGCAAAGATGATGGAGCTTTCCGACAGATACTGTGGAGCTACCGCCTGGGTCTGGTTCGGGCTGGTGATTCTTCCCCGCACGTCACCGATGAATCGAGTCGAGAAATAGGGCCGTACGGGTAAATTGCCGATGCGGAGTTCCGTCTTGGCCTGGCTGTAGGAGAAAACGTTGTGCCAGCGGGTGGAGAACATCGGGAACAGCCAGACGGTGGAGCGAACCCGCGCAAATTCGGGGGAGAGATTGTTATACGCCCGGATCGCCTCTTGCGCGATGGCTGGCTCCGGGCTCTTTGCAGCAAGGCTGAACCAGCGCAGCGCCTTTCGATCCTCTTTCAGGATGTTGTGGGTCCATCCGAGCTTCAGCATGACGTCGAAATCGAGCGGATCGGTTTCGTGCGCTATGGTCAGGTATTTCACCGCGTCCTTGAGATATCCGGCCTCGAGACTGCGCTTTGCCAGGACACGCGCTTCCTCGGCTACCTGCTTCCTGGGAATGTCGGGGCGGCGGTTCAGGGCTTGCGGCAGCTGGAGCATTTTGCGGACCCGGTCGGCCAGCTCCTCATCCGGCCCTTCCAAAACTCGCTCGAGGAGAGGCATTGCGTTTTCCCGGTCCGATCTGGCAAGCCGGAGGAAACCAAGCTGAGCGGCTGACCAGAGATCGTCTGGAGCCAGTTTCAAGATCTGTTCGAACTCCTCCTCGGCGGCCTCGCGCTGGTTCATCGCCAGGTGAAGGTACGCCAGCTCTCGGCGAAGGCCGATGTTTGAGGGATCCAGTGCAATGGCGTTCCGGAACTGGTAGACGAAGGGGTAGTCAGCGGGGAGCAATGCCTGGGCCGCTTCCGCACTGTGCGACTCGGGGCCTCGCGAAGCAGCGAGCAGGGCAGCGAGGCCTTCCTCACGTTTGCCAAGCGCGAGGCGAACGCGCCCGAGGTCGACAAGCAGGCTCCGCTTCTCGGGCCGCAGCCGCCAGGCTTCCGCGTAGTGGCGCTCGGCCAGCGGCAGGTCGCCGCGCTCCTCTGCCAGTTCGGCGAGTTCGCGGTGCGCGCTGAAATTGCCCGGCTCCAGCTCGACAGCCTTGCTCCAGCGGGCAATCCCTTCCGCCAACGGACGGTCGACGTTCTGGAACGCCCGCTCCGCCGTAGCTCGAAGCTCGCCTTCTGCTTCTTTCCGAACCCGGTCAAAGATGCGCCTGGCTTCTGCCCGCTTTTTCGTCTCGTAGCAAAGAAAGGCGTATTCGAGAGCCGTGTGCAGATCGTCCGGCGCGAGTTGAACAGCCTTTTCCAGATGGTCCCGGGCCGACTCCGTCTCACCGATCTTGAGGTAGGTGTAAGCGAGCTCTTTGTGTATGACCGGGCGGGCTTCCTCTTCGAGGGCCTTCAAAAAGCCTTCAATCGCTGCCTCGTAGCGATTCGCCCTCAGATGATCGTAGGCCTGGTCGAGTGGTGACTGCGCCCAGAGGCAGAGGAGGCCGCACAGCCAAACGCAGAGAAGACGCATGCCATATCCGCTTGCAGCTATTTCGGTAGTGGCGACGTGAACGGAAATCTCTCACGGGGCGGCGATACGATGAAAGTATGTTCCCCGGCGTTGACTACATGCACATCAATTCCCTGCTCAACGAGCAGGAGATGCTGGTGCTCCGAAGCGCCCGTCAGTTTGTCGACGAGAAGGTGCTGCCGGTGGTGCGCGACTCCTATCGGGACGGCCGGTTCCCCACCGAACTCATCAAGCCCCTTGCAGAGATGGGATTTCTCGGAGCGAATCTCGAGGGCTACGGCTGCGCAGGCATGAGCAACGTCGAGTACGGGCTCATCATGCAGGAGCTGGAGCGCGCCGATTCGGGAATCCGCAGCTTCGTTTCCGTGCAGGGCTCCCTCGTCATGTATCCAATCCTGCAATACGGAAGCGAGGCTCAGAAGGCGTACTGGCTTCCCAGGCTTCAATCCGGCGAAGCCATCGGCTGCTTTGGACTTACGGAACCCCAGTTCGGATCCAATCCTGGCGGAATGCTGACCACCGCCAGGCGGGATGGCAAGCATTGGGTGCTGAACGGCGAGAAGACCTGGATTACGAACGGATCGATGGCCGACGTCGCTGTCGTATGGGCACGCGCGGACGAGGGAATTCGGGGATTTCTGGTTGAGAAGGGCACGCCCGGGTATACAACGTCCGATCTGCACGGCAAAATGTCGATGCGGGCATCCGTAACGTCGAGCCTGTCCTTTTCCGACTGCCGAATTCTCGATGATGCAGTGCTGCCCGGCATCAAAGGACTCAAAGGCCCGCTAAGCTGCCTCTCCCAGGCGCGTTACGGCATCGGATGGGGCGTGATCGGCGCAGCCATGGACTGCTATGAGACTGCACGGCAATACACGCTTGCGCGAAAGCAGTTCGACGACCGCCCGATTGCCAGCCACCAGCTCGTTCAGGAAAAGCTGGCGTGGATGATTACCGAGATCACCAAGGC
>JADGHK010000303.1 GCA_019686145.1 Bryobacteraceae bacterium
TTTCGGTGCGGCGCGCGCTGGAGGGCCTGCGGAACGCAGCTCGAGCTCGAACAGGAGGTCTACTATCCCGACTCGCTCGGCGATTTGTACGGGAGGGTCACAAAGCTGCTGGGCTTTGAGCCGAATGCGGAGGAGCACAAGGTGCAGTGGCTTTCGACCATGGGCGGCTCCGAGCATGAAGCTCTGTTCGACGAGATGCTCGTCTGGAACGGCGGCTGGCCAAGGCTTGACCGGTCGTTTCTGGACGCCGACCGAATGAGCCGCGGCGGTTTCGGACCGAAGTTCTACGAGCGGCTTGGCCTACCGGACGGTGCGCCGATTCCTTCACGGATGCAGGCGTCGATCGCAGCCGGCCTGCAAAAGGCGGTAGAGAAGGCGGTCCTCGAGATTGCGGGCAGCGGCGAGAATCTGTGCCTTGCCGGCGGCCTCCATTTCAATGCCCTCCTGATCGCCGCTCTCGAGCGATCCAACCAATGGAAGAACGTGTTTGTGCAGCCGGCGGCGGGCAATGCCGGCACGGCGATCGGAGCCGTGCTGTACGGATGGCATATTGGATACCGCCAGTCCGCGCGGGTTCCCTTCAACAGCCTGTTCCTCGGCCCCAGCTACACCCTTGAAGAAACCAAGCGCGTGCTCGAAAACTGCAAGCTTCGCTTCCGCCTGCTGCTGACGACCGACGAGCTGATCGAGACGGCAGTCAGGCAGATCAACGAGCACAAGATCATTGCCTGGATGCACGGCCGCATGGAATTCGGCCCACGGGCGCTAGGCAATCGCAGCATCCTCGCCTCGCCTCAGGACCCATACTCCACGGAGAACTTGAATACCTTCATCAAGCACCGCGAGCAGTTCCGTAAGTTCGCAGCGTCTGTGCCGGCTGAACTGGCAGGAGAGTATTTTGAGGTAGGAACAAATGCCCGCTTCCTTGCGACCGTGGGTCGCGTCAGGCCAGAGCACCGTAAAACGTTCGAGAGCGCGATTCTGGGCGACGATTTAGTGCGGGTGCAGACCGTGGCCGAATCAGACAACCCGCTGTATCACCGTCTGCTGCACGCCGCGGGTAAGGCCACCGGCCTGCCAGTGCTCTACAACACATCATTCAACCTGTTCGGCGATCCGCTCGTCTGTACGCCGCGGGATGCCGTGCGGAGCTTCTACTCCTCAGGCATCGACGCCATGTTTGTCGGGAACTTTTTCCTCGAAAAGTAAGTTAGCGGGTGATGACGCCACAGGCGATCCGGCCTCCGGAGTTCCCGGAAGGATCCGTCTTCAAGTCGTCTGCGCCCTCATGAATGACGAGGCTGGTTCCCCCGGTCCGGAGCAGTGAAACCGTGCCATCGGAGACGCGCGCGCCTTCGGCCACGGCTTCGTGTGTGGCTGTTCCGTCCGGAGAGACCACCATGTTGCCCAGATCGCCGGAATGCGGCCCTTCGGGATTCATACTCCCATGATGCCGGTTATGCGGATTGAAGTGGCCGCCTGCGGACTCAAACTTCGGCGGCTCGCATTTCCCCGTCTCATGAATATGGACTGCATGGGTTCCGGGAGGTAAGTTTTTGACCTCAAGCTTCACTCGGACGCCGTTGCTTACATCCTCAAACGTGGCGGTTCCGACAAGGTCCCCGTCGGCATCGTGTAGTTCGGTGCGCGCTGTCGTCGGGGCGCCCGACTCGGGCGGCACTCCGGTGGTCGCGGGCGTTCCCGTATCGCGCTTGCAGGCATTGAAAGCGAGCAACGAAAGTAATACAACTCCGACCAAGAGTCTGAACATTGTGCTCCTCAATGACTAACAATCTTTGGGCCCTGGGAGAAGGCCGCTACCCGTCATCCTAGCATTGAGGAGCGCGGCTATCGCGAAGTTACGCCGGTTGTTTCGTTCGCAGGCTTCAGAATCCCGTCGATGGTTACCTGTGCGATCGGATGATAGCCGGGACGCGCCTTCGCGTATATGGCAAGCCCGCGCTTCCTGCCTTCCGGCGTTTTTGCAAGTTCCTCGTAGAGAGGCTTGAGGAACTTACGCCGCCCTACGGTAGTCAGAAACTCTTCGAGACGCGCGTAGGCCGGTTCGTACCGGTTCCGGATCGCCATGAGCAGCCACTGGCTCGCGATCTCTGCGTTGCCCGTCTTGGTCAGGCCAAACGCCTTGTCTAATTCCTTCATCCGGCTGACGCCGAGGTCTTCGGGCATTGCGCTCAGGAAGTGCAGCCACTCCTGCGTACTCCACTCCTTGACCGGGAACTCAGTAAGCGCAGCCTTGCCAGCCGTCCATTGCGAAGCGAGAGCCGACACCTGACGAAAGGCATCCGATTCAGGCCTTGGCGCAGACGCGGGCAGCCCAGGCTTCTCTACCCACTCCTCGACATTCACCTTCGCCGCCAACTCCGGCCGCTTCTCGAGCAGGTTCGCCTTCAAATAGTTCACGAAATCGCCGGTGGTAATGCTTTGGAATTGAAAGTGGCTGAAGTATCCGCGCAGGAAGCGGTCGAAGTTCTCGCGGCCAAAGGTCTGCTCGAGATGGCGAAGGAACAGCGCGCCCTTCACGTAAGGTACATTCGTGAAACCATCGTCCGGATCGCGGCCCTTGAGATCGATGTGGAGAATCTGATCGGCCTCGGGAAGTCTCTTCAGCTCCCGTTCCAGTTCCGCGACCTCCAGCACTTCTTCCATGTCGGCCCGGCGCTTCCCGAAGACCTTCTCCTGAATGCGCCGCTCCAGATACACCGTGAAGCCCTCGTTCAGCCAGAAATCGCGCCACGTCGCGTTTGTCACCAGGTTCCCGGACCAGGAGTGCGCGAGTTCGTGCGCGATCAGGGAGACAAGGCTCTTGTCACCGGCAATGACGGTCGGCGTCGCGAAGGTGAGGCGCGGATTCTCCATCCCGCCAAACGGGAAACTCGGCGGCAGGACGAGAATGTCGTATCGGTCCCACTGATACGGTCCGTAGAGCTCCTCGGCCGCCTTCATCATGTTCTCGGTATCCGCGAATTCCGCCGCCGCCTTCTCAAGCATCGACGGCTCCGCCCACACGCCCGTCCGGTCGCTCATCGCCTTGAACGTAAGGTCGCCTATCGCTAGCGCGATCAGATACGGCGGAATCTGCTGGCGCATGCGGAAAGCGTATTCGCCGTCCCGCACGGCGTTGACATCGTTCTCCGCGCTCATCACCGCCATCAATTCCTTCGGCGTCCGGATTCTGGCGGAGTACGTGACGCGGATTCCGGGCGAGTCCTGCAGCGGGATCCAGCTGCGGGCGTGAATCGCTTCCGACTGAGTGAACAAGAACGGATGCTTTTTGCCGGCGGTTTGCTCGGGCTCGAGCCACTGCAGCCCCGACGCTTCAGGCTTGGTCTGATAGTGCACGCGAACGAGCTGCGCATCGGGCGTCAGCCGGATGGTAAGCGGCGACCCGAGCACCTTGTCAGCCGCGCCCACCTCGAACTCGGTTTCCTGCCACTCCCGGCCGTTCTGCGACACCTCGACTTTTTCGATGTTCAGGTCCCGCGTGTCAAGCACCAGCGGAGCATCCTTCGACGCTCGCTTGATATGGAGAGTCGCAAACCCGCGAAGCGTTTTTGATGAAAAATTGGCCTCCAGATCGAGATCAAGGTGCCGCACCCTGACTTGATCCGGGCGCGCATATGAGTGGAAATCGGTCCGAGACGGATCGGCAGTAGACATCGAGGGCTTGCTCCCACAAGAGCCCAGCAGACAAACCATTGACAAAAGAAAAGTCCCTTGTACGCGGGCTCTGTACATCGTTATCAATCTCCCCCAGAGCTTTCAGTGTATCCGAGTGCTTGCTGCGAATGCAGTCGCCGCCCCGCCAGCTCTTCGCATGGAACGAAGGTCTTGTCTGATTCCGGCCGCCATGCTAGCATCGCCCTTCACCGGCATGTCGACAGCTCCTGTCCTCATCCCGTCCCCGCGCTTGACGTCGCTGGATGCGTTTCGGGGCGCGACCATCGCTGCAATGCTTCTGGTCAATAACGCAGGCGATTGGAACCACGTCTACCCGCCCCTGCTGCATGCCAAATGGCACGGCTGGACGCCCACCGATCTCGTATTTCCCTTCTTTCTTTGGATTGTCGGTGTATCGATGACCTTCTCCTTTGCGCGCCGGATGGCGCGAGGAGACGGTCGGCGCGCCATTCTTCTCCACGTCCTCCGGCGATCGGCTCTGATCTTTGCCGTCGGCCTTTTTTTGAACGCGTTTCCCGCATTCGACTTCGAGCACCTGCGGATTCCAGGCGTCCTGCAGCGGATTGCGTTGTGCTATCTGGCAGCAGGAGCGATCGTCCTTTATACGGATATCAAGGGCCAGATCGGCGCGGCGATCGCCCTCCTCGCTGGCTACTGGGCTTTGATGACGCTCGTCCCGGTGCCGGGCTATGGAGCCGGTGTGCTGGAGCCGGAAGGCAACTT
>JADGHK010000304.1 GCA_019686145.1 Bryobacteraceae bacterium
ACGGTCCCGGATGAGGACGCCGAACGGCTGAAGCAGCAAGGCGTGTCCGCCGTGTTCCAACCGGGGGCCTCGCTGGAGCAGATTGTCGATTTTATCCGTACGTCAGTCAAACAGCCGGCATGAGTCTTGTTCCTTGTTTGTCCTGTCTTCGAGGACAGCGATGGGTCAGGGGGATTGGTGGCTGAGGGCGCCCCGCGTGTGAACAGAAAGCCGGTCTGCCGGAGTCAAGCCGGGACGGGTCGAGAGAAAGAGAGGCAATGCAAGACAAATTAAACATCGCGGTGTTCGTCGACTACGACAACATCGAGATCGGGGTGAAGTCCACGCTTCGCCGCGAGTTTGACGTATCGCTACCGCTGGAAGCGTTAAAGGAGCGGGGCGATATCGTCGCTAAGTTCGCCTATGCGAACTGGAGCCGGCAGGAAGGCGCCACAAGGCAGATGGCGGAGAACGCGGTGCAGATGGTGCAGCGTATCCCCTCGCCTCGTGGCGACAAGAATGGCGCCGATATCAACCTGGCGCTCGACGCCCTGGAAATGGCATTCACTCACAGTCATGTGAATGCCTTCGCAATCGTCAGCGGCGACAGCGATTTTATTCCGCTCGTGAACAAGCTGAAGGAATACGGGAAAACGGTTTTCGTTGTCGGCGGAAAGGCTTTCACGAGCACGATTCTCCAACAAAACTGCCACGAATTCGTCAGCTACGAGTCTCTGCTTGACGGCGCACCCGCACGTCCTGCCAAGGGGCAGTCCTCGCAGAAGGACCGCGAACGAGGGCAGGGGCAGCAGAGAACTCGTCCCGCGCCGCTCGATTTGGCGCTCGCGATGCCATTGGTCGAACGCGCCCTCCAGGTTCTGGAGCGCCGTGCAGTTCAGCCGCAGCTTGGACTCCTCAAATCCACCATGCTGCAGCTTGACTCCACGTTCAGCGAAAAGGCATACGGGGCAAGCAGCTTTTCGGATTTCATCGAGAAGCTGAAGAAGGCGGACCTCGTGAACGTAACCGGTTCGGGCGGACGCTACCTGATTGAGCGCAAGAATACGCAGCCGGAGAAGCCGGCTCCGAAACCGGAAGAGGCGCTCCCGATGCTGCGCGACGTGCTCGAGACGCATCGCATGGAGATGGAGAACGGGGCGCTGTCGGAGGAACTCGAGGCTTGGGTGAAGGCGGAAGCTCCGAACTTCGACCCGACGGCGTACGGGTTCCAGGAGTTTGCGGAGTTTCTCAATTACGCGCAAGACAAGCTGCTGGTGCGCATCGAGCCCGACGAAGAGAAAGGGCTGCTTGTCTTTCTGGGCGCAGAGTTCTACCCGCCCGCGCCCGAGGTCGCGCCGGAACCGGACATTCTGCCCGACGAAGAAGACGAAGTCCAACCCATCGTGCCCGGGCAACCCTCCCTTGTCGATCCGAATCCGCCGCCTCCGCCGCCCCTTATTCCGCTCAAGGCGACTCGCAAGGTGGCCCGGAAGAGAGCGGCTGCTTCGTCCACAGGCGGCACGACAGAACGCGTCAGGCGCACGACAGCACGCCGGAAGAAGGTTCAGGAATAAAGGGCAGGCCTCCTGCAGGGAGGCCTGCCAACTTTCCGCTCACAATCCTCGCACTTTCGTTCTTCGTTTCAGCTTCGTACAATTGCAGGCAATGATCGAAGAAATTTTCCCTAAAGATGGCGCGCGTCCGCGCGGTCCTTACTCGCCTGCTGTACGGGCTGGTGACTTTATCTTTGTTGCAGGTCAGGTCCCGGCAGATCCAGCGACCAATGAGCTATCGACCGGGGATATCAAGCACGAAACCCGGCTGGCGCTCGCAAATCTCAAGCGGGCGCTGGAGGCTGCCGGCGCATCGCCGGCCGATGTTGTGCGCTGCAACGTCTACCTGGCCGACGGCGGGGACTTCGCCGCGATGAACGAAGTCTACGCGGAGTTCTTCGGCGATCGGCGGCCCGCCCGCACGACGGTCGTAGTGAAGTTTGCCGCCGACATCAAGGTGGAAATCGACTGTATTGCCTACAAGCCTCGCTAAAGCAGGCCGGCCGGGGGCTAGTAGTTCGCTCTCGGCCGCTCGTAGGGATCCTTCATGTACTTGGCAGCCTCTTCCTGAGCCCCTTGCGTATTGTCCTTGGTCCGCATGGCAAGGGTGTACTCATTCCGAGCCCGCTCGCGCTGCCCCGTAATATCGAAGATCTTGCCTAAATTGATTCGCGACCAGACCTCCGTCCAGGCGGGCTCCAGGTCTCCGTTCAAAGCTTCGCGGAACGCGTTTGCAGCCGACTGATAGTTGTTCTGCAGGAAGAACACTTCACCCACGCGGTAGTGCGCCAGGGAGCTGTTGCGATTGACGTCCAGCGCCTTCTGATACTCGCGGAGCGCCTCGGTAAACTCCCCGATTTCGGCAAACTGCTCCCCCCGGCGAATGGCGACGGCCACCCGCATCTTGTTGTTGAAACGCAGGACCTGATTGCCGGGATCGATGATGATGTTCTTCGGCTTGCCGAAGGTCTCAACGATGAACTCCGAGGACGTTCCCACCACCTCAATCCGCTTCTCTTCCGGATTTCCCTCGGTTTCGATCTTCAGAGTCACCGGCATCCGGAAGGTATCGAGGTCCTGGGAAATCTTCCCCATCACGCGAAATCCCTTCTGGGTTCGGAAGACCGTGTAGTCCATCTTAAATTCGGGCGCGCCGCTCGACTCAATCCACTGGATGAAGAAGTAACCCAGGTTCTGTCCGGAGACGGTTTCGGCCACCTTGCGGAAGTCGTTGGTGTGGACCGGTTTCCAGGCGAACTGCTCGGGCACCGCCCGGAGCACCTTCTTGAAGTTGTCGTCGCCGATCACCGACCGGAGCATGTTCAGGACTGCCGCCCCTTTGCCGCCTGCCAGCGCAACCAGCTCCGGAGAATAGTCCTCCAGCCTCCCCGCCTGACTCATCGGGGGATTCTCGACGGTCAACGCTTCGACGTACGTATCCCGGATATCGGATTCAACCGCGCCAGGACCATTCACATGCTCGAGGTAGAGCAATTCGCTGTACCGCGCAGGGCCATAAGTCAGCCAGAGATGGTTTCGGGTCGCCGGCGACACAAGCGCGCTCCACCATTGCCAGGCAATCTGGTTGGCCAGGACACGGACATTCACGCTCTCGGTAATCGCGCGCGGGGAGAGGAACAGAACGCCCGGGGCGGAATAGCCGGAAGGGGCTCCCTGTTCGGTTTCCACGAGTGTGAGTCCGGACTGGGGAGGCAATCCGTACAGGCTTGTGAGAAAGGTCATGATCTTTCCGGTCTCTTCCCCGTAAGCGTTAGCCATGGGCGCTTCTTTACCGCGGAAGTAGACTTCGGTCGATACTCCCTGGCTGCGGACCACTACGGGTTCGCCCCGCACGACAGCAATGCTGCCCGGAAAGGTAGGGTTGGAGTAGCGGAAGATATAGGTCGTCTGGCCGGCATGCGTCTCGGTGGTCGGCGTTCCCCCGGAGACGACGCGATATCCGGACGGCACGCTGATGCGCAGTTCCGCGGTGTAGCGGTCGACAGTGTAGTCGTTCACCGGGAACCAGCGCGACGGATAGGTGAGGAAGCCGTAGTCAGGTTTAATGGCGGCGAATTTCAGACCGTAGACCGGAGATTCTTCCTCTCCGCTCAGCCGTCCGTCGTAGGTAAAGGTCAGGCTTTGCGGTTGGTTTTTCGGCAGGGATTCGGGAAAGTTCAGGCGGATGGTGAAGTTCTGGGGAACCCGCGAGGCTGGGATCTGCCGGCCCTGCGCGTCGACGACGCGGGCGACGTTCATCGCATTGTTCAACTCGAAAGCGGCCGTGGACGTGTGGTCGTCCAGAGGCACGAAGTCGATCTTTGCGGTAGCCTCCACAGTTTGCGCCTGAGGGTTGATCACAGCCTGGATGGTGTAATGCTGAACATCGAGGCGTCCGCCGCGCCGTTCCTGGGCCGTGAGGCAGACGGATAACAGAGCGAACAGCGCCAGTACGGTTGCGATTCTGCGTGACATTGGTAGCTTACTTCCCTTTCAAAAGCTCCTCTGCCAGGTCCGCGGCTCGCTCGATCGGGTCATGATCGGAACTCAGCTTCCGCGCCACCGTGGCAAGTTCTTCCTTCATACGATGTCGAGCGGGAGCGTCGGTCAGAAGCCGCGCCGCCTCGTCGGCCAGGCGCGCCCCTGTCATCTCCCCCTGCATCAGCTCCGGCACAACCTTCTTCTCGGCGACGAGATTCACCATTGAATAAAAAGGTACATCCACCAGAAATTTTCCGATAAACCAGCTCAGCCCAGTGACCCTGTAAAAGGTCACCATCGGCGTGCCCAGAAGCGCGGCTTCGATGGTAACGGTTCCGCTGGCGGCAAGCGCAACGTCGCTGTGGGCGAGAACGTCCCAGGTCTCCCCCTCGACGATGCGAATAGCGGT
>JADGHK010000305.1 GCA_019686145.1 Bryobacteraceae bacterium
CCCGGCGCACGGTCTGGATATAGTCCTTATCCAGGATTTCGAAGCGGAGTCCAAAACGCGCGTCGAGTTCTTCCCGCCATTGGAGAAGCATGGAGGGCGGACACGCCACCACGATCTCGCGTACCTTCTTGCGAAGAAGCAGTTCACGAGCGATCAGGCCGGCCTCGATGGTCTTGCCGAGGCCGACGTCGTCGGCGATGAACAGGTTCACGCGAGGCAGGCGGAGTGCTTTTCGGAGCGGCTCGAGCTGGTAGGCATCCAGCCGGATGCCGGCGCGGAAGGGGGATTGAAGCAGGTTGGGGTCGGTCGCGGTAACGCAGTTCCAGCGCAGCGTGTTCAGGTAGGCCGCAAACCGCTGCGGCGGATCGAAGCCGCGGGAGGCAATGGCATTCCAGTCTTCGCCGGTTACGATTTGGCGGTCGAGCTCGTGGTCCCAGAGGACCTCGAGCGGCTGCCCCTGAGCATCATCATCGACGCAAGAAAGCCGGACCAACGCCGAATCGCCGGGGACAGGAGGTGAAACAGCCTGTTCCACAAGGTAGAGGCGCTGCCGAACCGCTACGATCTGGCCAGGTTCTGGAACCGCAATATGGTCGCTCATGCGGACATAGAATTTGATGCCGAAGTGTTCAATATATCGCTCTGTGGAACTGGCTGCAAATCATGGCGTTTCAGTGGCTTAATAAGGATGCGAGCCGACCTGCGGAAGTTTGGAGGTGAGGCTCAATCCCAGCTATAATCGCGCCGTGGCGGACACGTTACCGTGGGTTTGTCCTGAGTGTTTGGCAATCATCTCCGGGCCGGAAGTGACGCAGGCAGGCGCGCTTGAAAAATGGCGAAGTCATGAAGGTGGCGCGCATGCCGCGGCCTGGGCTCGAACTCATCCGGGCTTTATTCCATTTGTCCCGGCCACGCAAGGGCGCGTGGAAGAAGCGCCCACTGAAACTCTTGCAAAGTCTGTGGTCGCCCCGGCGACTGTTGCGAGAAAAATCGTGACGTGCCCGAAGTGCGGAGCGCCGGTAAGGGATACTCGGCTTAACAAGCACCTACTGAAGGTGCACGCCGAGAAACCTCCAATACCCAAGATAGTCCTCCAACCCTGTCCGAAGTGCGGCATTCAGGTGAGATCGAGCGAGCTGCAGGAACACCTCGCCAGGCAGCATGCCTCGCTTGTCGAAAATCGATCCGATATGGTTCAACCACCTGTCGCGCAGCATCCTGTAGAGCCGCCTAAACCTCTCCGCCCCTGCCCCGAGTGCGGTGCAAAAGTGAGAGAGGATTGCATGGAGCTGCACTTCAAGAACTGCCATCCGCCCGAACACGAAGCCGAGCGAACGTCCCTAATTACCCAGCGTTTGCCGTTTGTGCTTCTGCCTCCAGGTACTTGGAACATACAACAGGTTATCGATCATTACCGCAGAGTCTCGCATGACCTTCCGTCGGGTCTGAACGGCCATCGAATCGACTGGTCCCGGCTTGAGGACATCGAATCCTTAAACCCTGCCGCATGCTACGTCGGCAGAGAATCCTGGCTCGGTTACGTAGTGTTTGAGTTCGCGCACTCGCAGCGCGTGGTATTGGAATGCCCCATCGAGGGCAATGCCACGTACGTACTCTCGGGCGACTGGAAGCTCATGGTCGGCCACACGAAGGCTGAACTGCGTGAGGAGTACGAAGGTCGATACACGAAGGTGGTGCATAAAGGCGACTGGTTGTATCGCGTGCGCCAGGCGCTGAGGTGGATCTGAAATCCATTTATGCAGGCGGAGCAATCCAGCTCGCGGCCTCCGCTTGCCTTTGCCGCTGGACCTGTGGGCTCGGAGCGGCGGCCACCAGATCCGCTAATCGAATCATCTTGACCGGGCGCAGAACAACCTCGGCTCGCGGGGCGGCGGAGTACGGATCACGGATACAAACGACGGCATCCTTCGCGCCGTCATGAAGGGTGGGGTAAAGGATAGTTGCGCGGCCCAGGGCCTTCTGGCTGAGAGCATAAATGCTCAGCTGATATAACATCTCACGAGGCAAAGTTTCCGACCAAAGGTCGCGGTACTTGGCATCGAGCAGATAGATCTGTCCGGTTCGAGAGCGCACGCGGAAGTCCGGTCGGGGCGATGGGGCCCGTCGCGAACGCGGGTTATGAGAGGGCGAGTAAGCCATCATGCCGTTAATCGACCATTCCTCAGTGACTTGATGGTCGGGTAGGTTCTCGGCGAGGAAGCGTGCGAGGAGGCGTTGGAAAAAGCGGTTCATGTCGAACAGGAAGCCCGGTGACCGCGCGTTCGTCTGCGCGCTCGCGAGGGAGATACCGGCGGTTTCGAGCAGGATTTCGATGATGTTCAGCACCGGCTCATAGGCGACGGTCAATCGCGTGATCTCCTTCCGGAGACGTGCGACCGTTCCCGGGTTCACATGCGAATCTGACACTTGCTCATCGATGAGTCGGGCACATCGGCGCAGATCCGATCTGAGATCCCGATCAAGAGCCAACCTGGACCCTAGCCGCAGGCCAAACAGCATCATGCGATTTAGTTCACAGTCTTCCTGCCGGGGGTGAAATCGGCATGGCAGGCCCGCGGCTGCAGCGGGCTCCTTGGCCAGGGCTTGAAAATTTAATCGTCCTCGGGGGATCGCCAGACGAGCGGATTGCGGCACGTACTGCCGATGGAGCCCGCGGGCGATTAACTCCCGCGTCTCTGCCAGCAACTGCCAGATCAAAAGGTCCTGGAATGAATCGCTTTCGATGGCTGCGCCCGCCTCATTAAAGAGACGCAGATCGCGCAGACCATAGGCGTAGCGCAGGAGCCTCATCAGCGGGAGCTTGTTGATCTTCGGTTCAATAACCACAAGAAGATCACCAACGCGAATCCGGCCAACAAATGAAGTGGCGTACACGGCGAGTCCGGAGCGGAGCTCCTGAATCTGCAGCGCGTCGTCCCTGCGAAGGGCGTCCAGTAGGTCAGTTGTTGCGCGATCCTGACTGAGATAGACGCCAGCGCTGACACTGCCTGGGCTCGGCGTGATGGCACCCCACTCGTTCAGATGGAACTCCACTGCGGCCACAAGCTACTGTGCCCCCCCGGCGACGGCTTCGGTTTCGTCTTCCTCCTGCTCAGTAGCGATGGTGTCGGATATGACGGCTTGCCGCGATGTGGCGATCTCAGGGTATGGTTCAAGCAGGGCCTGCACTAATTCGTCCCGTCTGGCGTCCTCGAACAGTTCGGCACGGATAGTCTGATTGACCACGTCCACCAGCCCGGAACCGAGAATATCGGCGAGAGCGGAATAATCCTCGTAGCAGTATTCCTCGAGCAGCGGGATAATCTCATCCTGCAAGACCTGTACGAAGCGCGAAAAATCTACGATTGGTCGGCCTCCCTCCATGAGGTATGAGTGCCCTATCTGGAGATTGCGGGCGTCGCGGCCGACCTTCAGCCGGATGCAGCGGTTCACGGCATCGAGCCAAGGGCCGAGGGGTACTCCCTGCAACATCACGGCATTCAGGATTTCGGCATCGGGCATACATTCGACAAATCCGAAGCGTCGCCGGAGTGCCTTGTCGAGGAGAGCGATGGACCGATCAGCGGTATTCATTGTGCCGATCAGATAGACGTTCGGCGGCACGTGAAACTCGGCGCCGCTGACGGCGAGGCAAATGGATCGCCCGCGCCGGGATTTCTCGATTACCGTCAGCAGTTCACCAAAGATGCGCGGGATGTCGCCGCGATTGATCTCGTCGATAATGAGGTAGTAGTCAGATCCAGCGTGCCCGCCAGCATCGTTGCATAGGCGCTTGAATACGCCGTCTGCCAGCGAATAGACGAGTTGGCCGTTCAGAGCTTGAGGACGATAGCCCTCCAGGAAATCCTCGTAGCCATATGCGGGATGGAACGTGCACGTGCGAACGTAACCTTGGCGTTCGAAGGTCGCTCGCTGCTCGGTATCCAGTTCTGCGTAGGGCCGGCCGAAGGCTCGGTAGGCCGCCAGATCATTTGCCGTCCGTTCCGCCCAATACGTCTTTCCGGTTCCCGGCGGCCCGTAAAGGATCACCTGCCCTTTTCGATCGAGGATAGCCTGTACTCGCCCGGCAATGCCGGATAACCGTGGTATGGTCTGCTGAGCGGGCCGCGTAATCGCGGCCGAAACCGGTCGCGGACTCGCCCCCAGGATTCTGCTTTCAATAGCAACCAAGTTTTCCGGAATCCGCAGCTCGCGGAATGTTGACTGCAGGCCTTCGTGCGACTGGGGAAGGCTCCACAACTGATCATCCAGCCACGTGACCGCCTTCTGGTGGGGAAAGCCATCGTCCGATTGGAAACGGCACTGACTGTTGTGGGGGACCTTACCTATGCCCAGGATTGTGGCGCCGTTCGCAGCAACAACTACATCGCCCTCGTCCAATTCC
>JADGHK010000306.1 GCA_019686145.1 Bryobacteraceae bacterium
CTGGTTAAACGTGCTGGTTCTGCTCCGCAGCCATAACTACAACGGGCCGTTCAACCTCGACTATAAGCCGCCGCGCACCACCAGCAACTACGGCGTCTTCGCCGTCAGCTTCCCAACCGCAGTCGATCGCTTCATCACTCTGTGGGAGATCGCTGGTGACGTGATTGCAGACCCGGTGATCAAAGAGGCCACGGATGCCCTGAAAGCCGGTGGCGAGGTTTCCGACCCCTCTGACGTGAACGCCATTGTGGAAGCGAACCGCGAGCTGCTGACCCTCCACGAGCTCATCGCGCACAGGATGGTGCAGATCCTCCTGGGCCAGCACCGCGGGCGGGTCTATTCCGTCTGATCCAGACATTCAGAACCTGCGGCATCCGTCCGGATCCATTGCAGATAATAGTGAATATGGGTCTTGGACGGATGCTGATCGTCGCCGGAATCATCCTTCTGGCGGTAGGGATCCTGGTAAGTCTCGGGGAACGGCTGCCTATCCGGATCGGACGGCTGCCGGGAGATATCATCATCCGGGGAAAAAATTCGGTGTTCTACTTCCCCCTGATGACAAGCATCCTCCTCAGTCTTCTGCTTACGCTGATCCTCTGGCTGTTCGGGCGGCGGGGCTAATGTAAGAGGCCGATCTTGTCGAGGGGCCAGTACACAAAGACCGCTTTCCCGTAGATGTACTGGCGCGGAACGGGTCCCCAAAACCGGCTGTCGTTGGAAGAGCTCCGGTGATCGCCAAGGACAAAGTAATGGTCCTTGGGAACTACGATCGGAGCCATGGACTGCCGGTCGCGGTATTCTTCGGGAACGTAGTCTTCTTCAAGAGGACGTCCGTTGACGGAGACAATTCCGTGGTCGATCGAGACGACATCTCCGGGGACGCCGATCACCCGCTTGATATAAGACTTCGAGGTGTCGCCGGGAAACCAGAAAACCACCATGTCTCCGCGCTCCACCTTGCCCAGGCCGAAACGGTAGAGGAACTTGTTGATGAAGATTCTCTCCTGGTCGACCAGCGAGGGCATCATGCTCGTTCCCTCCACCTTGACCGGCTGGTACAGGAACAGAATCACGATGATGGCGAGCACCACCGAGATCACAAGGTCGCGAACCCAGGAGAGCACCGCTCCCCAGAATGTCTGGCTAGGGGTGCTCGGAGTCACAACCTGTGAATTTTCAGTCTCTTCCATCCCAACAGACATCCTGTCAAATCACTCCAATTTCTAACATGGCGGCGGGCCGGGCGGCAAGGGTGAAAGTGGCGCAAAACGCGGCACTTATCCTCGCAGAGCTACGGAGACGCGGCCAATCGGCGATGACCGCACACGGCAATCCCCGGCCTCACTCATACGCAATCGCTGCGGACCGTGACCCTGCCCGCAACGTTTCTGAGCCGGCACAGCGCAGAGGCACGCCGAGCGGTTTCTTCTCACCTACTTTTTGACGGACGCGCTCTCAAGGGGATAGGTTCCAGAACGCACGCAAAGTCAATACGATGCAGCCGGGCAAGCCTGAGGATTCTCCCCCTCCCGGTGGGGCAAGCAGCAAAAACAAATACGGTCCGCATCCATCCGATGTCATCGAGGTCACGGCTCCACGACTCACGTTCGTATTTCAGCGCGTCCAGAGGAGTGGATGGCCGAGTGGATTCTCAACTTGATCGAGGCCATGGGCTACGCGGGAATCGTCCTGCTGACATTTCTCGAGAACATCTTTCCGCCCATTCCATCGGAACTCATCATGCCCCTGGTCGGTTACCACGTCTCGCAAGGAGAGTTCCGACTTTGGCCTGCGGTTGTGTGCGGATCCGCGGGCGCGCTTGCCGGAACCACCTTGTGGTACTTCGCGGGGAGAAAAGTGGGCCGCGAACGCGTGGAGCACTGGATGGAGACATACGGACACTGGCTGGGCATTGACATCGAAGATGTGTACAAAGCTCGCGACTGGTTCGAACGTCACGGAGCCCTGGTGGTCTTCTTTTGCCGTCTCCTCCCGGGGGTGCGGACCGTGATCTCGCTGCCAGCCGGTTTTGCCTCCATGCCATTCGGCCGCTTTCTGTTCTACTCGGCGCTGGGGACCGTCATCTGGACGTCCGCCCTTGTCTACGCGGGCTTTGTCCTCGGGGAAAACTACAAACGCGTCGATCAGTTTCTCGAGCCCTTCGCGTGGACTGTTGTCGCCTTGGTGCTTGCGCTATACGTGCGGCTTCTCCTGCGCGGCGCTGCCGCACGGCGCCGCACTACGTGACGCATTCCCTCACTACGGCTCAACTTGCGTGCGCGGATCTGGCGTTGCAGTCACTTGGCGGCCCGGAGGTCGTAACACAGCAGCCGGGGCGGGGTGTTGTGCAGTACGTCGCGAGAATGCTGGCTGATGTAGAGCAGTCCCCGGCTCAGCACGGGCAGAGACCACGTTTCGCGTGCGGCGAAGAGCCACGCCCGCTTGAGCTCTTTGTAACCCTTTGGAGAAAGGTCGAGCCACAATAGGTGTCCAAGTTCGCCGAGGCACAGGAAGCGGCCGTCCACAGCGAGCAGCGTTCCGCGAAAGGCGCCCAGGCGCTGCTTACGCTCGGCTCCGTTGACGATCAGCGTCTCGTCCCACTCCGGCGTGACGCGCCACATCAGCTTCCCGGTCTTTCGCTCCACGCAAACCAAAGAAGCGTCAGGCTCGTTGCGCCCATCGAAGGCGTACAGATATCCATCCTTCTCGACAGCTGTATTGAAATGGGTGCCAATCTCCCTTGAAGTCCACGCCACACTATGTTTGCCGTCTGGCAGTAGATTCAGCAATGCCCCGCCCGTACGATAGCTCGCCGAGATAAAGACCTGATTGTCGACGACGACGGGAGAAGAGGCGTTCACCGATTCGTAGCTGCGGCTCCGGAATGGGAAAGCGAAGTCGATGGCGCCGTTCGCCGGATTGATGGAAAGGAGACCGCCCGTTGGAGGATCGCTTTCGCCTCCTGCGAACACGAAGACCCGGCGCTTTCCGTGTACGGTGGCCGGAACCGGAGACGCATAGCTCGGCCCCCACTCCTTGCCAGCTCCCCAGACCATCTTTCCCGACCGCTTATCGAAAGCCGCTACTGTAGGGCCGCCCGGAGCCCCGACATTGATGATCAGCAGATCACCTTCAATCAGCGGCGTCGTTGCCGTCCCGAAAAAGTCCTGCGGCACTTTAAATTCTTTGGCGATGTCCCGCTTCCAGTACAGCTGACCGGTCTTGAGATGCAGGCAGTGCAGCTTGCCCTCAGCGCCGTAGACATAGACGCGATCCCCGTCGATGACCGGACTCGCTCGCGGCCCGTTGTTGTAGCCGTAGCGGTCTTCAAACTGAGTCGGGTAGCTGAATTCCCAGTAAGCCGCCCCGGTTTCCGGGTGGAGACACTCCACCTTCTCCAGGTCGCCCACACGGTGAAAGTAGACCAGGTAGTCTCCGGAGATTGCGGGCGAGCTGTAACCGGTCCCCTTCTTCATCTCCCAAACCAGCTTCGGACCGCCGTCCGGCCAGTCCAGCAGCAGCTTGGTCTCGCTCGAGACGGCGTTGTGCGTCGGTCCGAGGAAGGACTTCCAGTCGTGAGTGACAGCGCCAGCGGGGAGCGGTTTTGGCTTTCCGTGAACCCGGACGTCAGGATGGGGCTTAGCTACGGGCGGCGGTATCGCCGGCACGTCGTGCACGACGGGGGGCGCCGGGTCCCGAAAAGTCTCCGCGGAGAGGCTGCAAGCAATGGCGCACGCCAACAGGACAGGATTGGGCTTCATCGGAAGGCGGCCCACGTTTACCGCCCTTGAAAACCCCTGGCGGCAGGCGCCATCGGCACGTGGCGCTGCAGCTTCGACTTAAAATCCCCCAGACTCTTCCATCGCGTCGGCGTGTTCAAGTCGACTTCCGCCACAGCGACACTGCCCCAGTCCTTTGCCCAAGCCGCGGTACGCCCGGCGTGATCCCAGATTGCCGAAAGCATCCAGTTGCTGGAGACGTCCTCGTAGGTACTGCTGACAAGGTAAACGTGGTTCTCCGCAGCGCGTGCGCGAGCGAGATCGGGATTGCAGCCCCAAACTGGCCAGGCAATCACCTCGGCGCCGCGCTTGGTCAGCTCGCGCGCGACCTCCGGGAAAAATCCGTCGTAGCAGATCATGATCCCGAGTGTGCCAAAGCGAGTTTGAAAGACCGGATACTCGCGCCCGGGCGTCACTCCCTGCTCCACTTCGCCATCAGGCAGTGTTACCTTCCGATATTTCCCGCCAATCGTGCCATCCGGATTCAGCAACACCGCCACGTTGTAGACCAGGCGCCCTGACCGCTCATAAAGACCCGCCACGATATGCAAGTTATGCTTCCGCGCAAGCTCGCCAAAGAATTCCGTGGACGGCCCGGGAACCG
>JADGHK010000307.1 GCA_019686145.1 Bryobacteraceae bacterium
CTCTAATGAGTCTTAGATCTTGCTCCTCAGTAGCTCAATGGTAGAGCATTCGGCTGTTAACCGAAGGGTTGCAGGTTCGAGTCCTGCCTGAGGAGCCAAACCTTTTCCGCGCAACGATTCCAGCCCACCCGTTTAACGCATCTCTCCGTCCGTAACCCCGCAGCTGGCCGTGTTTTCGCCACTTCCCCGTCTCTCCGTTTCGAGATGCGGTCAACAACATCCGTCGCCAAGTGCCAGGCATACATTTCCACGTCGGAGAAGTACGGCAGCAGTTCTTCCGCGTAGCTGTCGAATTGCCGTTCCGCGTACCGCTCGAAAATCGGCATGAGTTCAGCAGGGTCGTGCTGCTTCAGTGCGGCCATGCTTACGGCCACTGATTCCCAGTATCGTGAAAGCGCCGTCAGCGGTTCGGCTACCGCTTTCGCTTTCACCGCTTTGGTCTTGGCGATTGCCTTTTTGAGAGAGGCCCCAAGATCCTATCGGGATGCCCTGCCGGTAGTTGGCTGGCCATCGCTCCCTTTGCAATCCCTGAATGGAGTAGCCGCCCCTGGGCAAGGTCCCCAGCCTTCAGCCCGGTTCATGACGCCAGACCTATACGGCCAATCCCAGTTTGGCAATCCTGGGCGGAAATGTTTCTGACTTAAGGCAAGCCGAATTGGTCTTTGTTCACCAGCTTGCCATTCTGAAACATCGCGTTCATGTTCGAGCCGTTCGAGTTCTTCCAGGAGTACATGACGGTCGTGTACCCTGCGATGTCAGATCGGCTGAGTTCTTCGCCCTCTTGACCAATGATCGCGCGCACCTGGTCATAGGTTATGCCGTCCTGGATGCGTTCGTACTTCGCCCTCGTAACGACGGGCGCGGGTGCCAGCGGTGACTGAGGGAGAGACGCATTGAACGGATCGCGCACAATTCCCGCAATCTTCTGGGACGTGTAGATGATGCCCACCGCTCCAATGATTCCAAACACAATCCCGGCGAAGCCCATACCACGCTGGCCCCGCTTGTATGCAATTAGTCCGCAGATCAAGGCGAAGGGTACCAGGAAGACGGCTGCAAAGTACGGCAGTGTCGCTCCCGCGATTCCAAGCACGATAACCGCGATGCCTACCGCCGATGATTTGGTGGAGCTTCATAGCTCCAGGTCCGGTATTTTATCGCCGGTCAAAATGATGTCGGGACACCAGTTAAAGACGGTTGCGGTTCCTTCCGAATCGCGGGCAAGGTTGAGCAACCGCCGCTCCGAAGCCGACTTCCGGGTGTCTGATGAAAGCTATTGCCAGTCAGCAAAATAGAGCAACCTGTGGGGACATTTGGCAATAGTGTAAATGCTTGTCTTTTCAGTGACTTAGACATCTGTTAACCGAAGGGTTGCAGGTTCGAGTCCTGCCTGAGGAGCCAATTCTTTTCCCCGCAATGACTCCAGCCCACTCGTTACCGCGCCTCTCCGTCGTAACCCCGCAGCTGGCCGTATTTTCGGCACTTCCCCGTCTCTCCGGCATATGCCCATAGACGGCTGTGGAGGCTTCAAGCAAAAATACTGGACACAGGGCCTTGAGATGTACATCCGGCCGTACCAGGTCGAGGCCAAGCGTTCCATCGCGAGTGCAACGCGCTGATAGGAGGGGACAACCTGCGATGACGAAGAAGACAACTCTCCTGCGCGGTGCCCGCGTAGGTCAGGAATCCAACGCGAACGGGCCGCTTTTGGCGGATTCGCCAGCTTCGACGGCTCGCCTGTCGCAAAACGTAGGTTGACTAGCCTGTTTTACAACTCCCAGAACGTCTTCAGACCAAATCGTTGACCCAGAAGCGCTCGTCCAGTGACTCGCCTTTTACACCGCCGGGACCATTGCGATTGTCATTGCTCTTTCGGCTTCACAGGCCACGCATCGTTGTATGAACTGCCCAGTCTTTCGATTAGGTCTTCCGATCCGGGTGCAAAGTATTTATTGACGGCGATAGCCATAATAATTAGCAGCAGGTGCGCTTTCGTTAACGTGTCCGCTGCCATCTCGCGCTCATTCTCCGGCTTAAAGAAATGCACCTTACCATCGGAGATCCCAGCAACCATCATCACGCCGAAGTACGTCGCGTGGATCAAAAACGTCGGCTTAAGGAACGCATTGAAGTAGAGCAGCCGCAGCTTCTTATCGACATCCTCTGCCATCTCCGGCACCGGCTTCTTCGTCCACGAGCCCTGCCCATGCGGCAGCCCGCACTTTCGGCAGGCGTCCTGATACTTCTCCTTCACCGTTTCGAAGTCGGCTTTGATCTTGGCTAGTTCTTCCTCAGACAGGCCAACCGCATCGTGCTTCTTCTCGGCTTCCGTTAGCAGCTTGTACCAGTGCACCGGCGTGTAGTCGATGAACTGCTGTACCTTCTCAGGATGCTTGCCGAGATAGGCAACGGTGGTCACGCGCTCGAAGAACGTTCGGAGTAGCTTCGTCGCGCCGGAGCCGTAGCTGTTTCCGCACAGCAACACAATCTCTTCGAACTCCTTCAGGCACGCCAAGCCTAGGGCCAGGATCGTCTTCTGCTCCGTCGATTCGGTCCTTGCCTGTGCCGACTTCAGCAGCTGCAGCTTGTCTTATGCGCCGACGTGATGGCCTCCAGGGCCGCGGCGTGCCTTTCCGCGAATAACTGTTGCTCATCTTCGTGCCCGAACGAAGTCATGGAAAGAACTTAGCATTCTTCTGCGCGCCCTTTTTTTAATCACGGTCTATTCGAGCAGGCCTCGCACGCTGGGACGCTTCACGTTCAGGGGTCGACTTCACGATCTGCAGGGCACGATCGAAATAGCGAATGGCATCTTCAGGGCGGCCAATCAGCGTGAGGCCATTCCCGAGCATGTTCAGGTAGCGGATGTGCGCTCCGACGTCCTTCAGTTCAATGGACGCCCTGAGGGCTCCTGCCAACAAATCAGCGGAACTCCCAGCTTCGCCCATTACGAATGCGATGATGCCCAACTCGCCACTAGCCCGCGCTTCTCGTGCCTTGTCTCCAAGCTTGCGGGCGAGCTCGCGAGCTTCTTCGTAAACTCGCCTGGCGGATGCCACGTTGACTTCCAGATCAGCGCGCCAGGGACCGGCAGGTACACCATCCGGTTCAACTCCGATTGGAGGCAGTCGGCCGGGCCTGGCAGGTCCGACGTGCAGATCGAACTGAGCGAACTGTCGTGAAATACGGCTTCAGGTTGTCGAGCTGAGCCGAAAGCGCCCGCTTGCAAGTGCCGCGCAGACCGCAGTAAACGTTGCGTCAGGGCTGTGCCCCGCTGTGTCAATCACATATCTCTCTAGTCTGCCCAACGCGGAAAATTGCTTATGCAGCGTCCTGATCGGCTCTGGATCGGAGAGTGTGTTGCCGCCTCGTAATCGGCAGCGCTCGATTGCGTCCTCAACCGTCGGGCGAAGGACGACGTAGTGCATCGGCCGTTCCAGACTTCTGAATGCATCAAGGAACCAAGGCCCTATGATTCCGTCCACAATGACAAAATAGTTGCCCCTTGCGTATCCATCCGCCGCTTGCGCAAGAACAGCCATAACGATTTCATTCTGTTTATGGGCTTCGGGGAGATAAGGTGGAATCGCGCCCTTTTTAATAAAGTGCCAGAAATCATCCGAGTGTAGATGCACAGCGGGTCCGCCAGAAGCCATTACAAGGCTTCGCGCTGTGGTGCTCTTACCAGCGCCGGGTGGACCAGTCAAAATAAGAATGTTTCCTGATAGATCGCGCATCCGGAAACCGTTTCGCCCTCATCCGAAATCGCAAGGCTAAGTTCGACTCATCACAGATTCTGCCATTCTGC
Organism: Bryobacteraceae bacterium; assembly: GCA_019686145.1. Lineage (GTDB taxonomy): Bacteria > Acidobacteriota > Terriglobia > Bryobacterales > Bryobacteraceae > JADGHK01. The sequence continues at coordinate 3,809 of JADGHK010000307.1, forward strand.
TGACAGCTCGAGCAACGACGCTCTTTCTGAAACCCGGCGCCCGGACCACCCGCAGGTACACCGTCTGACTCAACTCCGATTGGAGCCAGTTCGTTACACCTAGCGGCCGGAATTGCAGATTGAGTTGACCTGGGTCGGTTTCCGAGCAGCTGGCGCGGCACGCAGTAGGATAGGGGCTGGCTAGAGCCACGGCATCCCGAAACGAACCATTCGCAGGATTGCGAGCGGCGCTCTCTACGATGAAGTCAGGTTTTCAGAATACCCAGGTCATGCTCGATCGTGACGGTCGGTACCACGAACACGCTATCGAACGCGTCGAGCACCTGTGTATGCATATAGGCGCTCTGGGTGCGGATGCCGTCCGGTCCCTCGGCTCCGGCAGTCTCGCTCGACGCACGCCGGAGATCGATGAGGCTGAGCGTTTGCCCCAGTCCGGCGCCGATAACTACAGCTTCGATACTCCCGCATTACTGCGAATACGATTTATTCATTTCGCGACAACATTTATGTAGAAAAGGTGTACTAATATGGCGATTCGACTACGGGTACTCTGCGGGATAGCCCTGGCATTCGGC
>JADGHK010000308.1 GCA_019686145.1 Bryobacteraceae bacterium
AGCAATATCGTTGGCCGGGAAATGTCCGTGAGTTGGAAAATGCCGTCGAGCGTGCCATAGTGATGGGTTGTACCGACGTGATCCTGCCGGAGGATCTGCCGGAAGCGGTTGTCGAGTCCGCAGAACCGGAGAAGGAGGCCCCGCGGGCGTACCTTTCCGGGTTGCGGCGCAGCTAGGAACAGATGATTCTGGAGGCGATTGAAGAATCGGGCGGCAACATCACGGAGGCGGCCCGATTACTCCAGGTCCATCCGAACTCGCTGCACCGGATGATTCGGAATCTTGGCCTCAAGGAGGCGGTCCGGCGGGTCGGTGCAGACAGTTGAGTATCCAATTAGGTTTTCAGCGTAATGAATCGTAGACTCTTCCTACAGACGGCGTCCGCACTGGCGCTTCCTGCCGCCCTACGCGGCGCGCGTGATCTTACCTTCGATGTCGTCATCATCGGAGGCGGTACGGGAGGTTGCGCCGCTGCGCTTGCCGCCCTCCGCAACGGCATGAGAGTGGTCCTCACGGAGGAAACGGATTGGATCGGCGGACAGTTGACATCGCAAGCCGTACCGCCGGACGAGCATCCCTGGATTGAGATGTTCGGACGCACCCAATCCTACGCCGCGTACCGCCAGGGAGTGCGCGAGTTCTACCGCAAGCACTACCCGCTCACCAGCGAGGCTCGAAGCCGGGTCCATCTGAACCCCGGCGACGGAGGCGTCTCCCGCCTGACACACGAACCGCGCGTCTCCAAGCACGTCCTGGAGCAGATGCTGATGCCATACGTCAGCGGCGGAAAGCTCACTGTCCTGCTTCGACACAAGCCGGTGGCGGCCGATACGGCCGGTGATAGGGTGAAGTCCGTTTCCGTCAAGAGTCTGGAATCGGGCATCCAGCGGACGCTCCACGGGAAGTATTTCATCGACGCGACCGAGCTCGGCGACCTTCTACCGCTCACAAAGACGGAGTACGTAACCGGCTTCGAGTCACAGAAGCAGACGGGTGAGCCGAGCGCGCCCGCGGAGCCCCAGCCGCAGAACATGCAGGCCTTCACCGTCTGTTTCGCCGTCGACTATATCGAAGGCGAGGACCACACGATCGACAAGCCCGCAGACTACGACTTCTGGCGCAGCTACGTGCCGAAGCTTCAGCCGGAGTGGCCGGGTCCGCTGCTCTCCTGGAAGATGTCTCATCCGGTCACGCTGAAGGTCCGGCCCGTGGATTTCATCCCTCATGGAACCACGCCTGCTGGCATCCTCAATCTCTGGCACTATCGCCGGATCGCCAATCGCGCCAATTTCACCGAGGGTTCCTATCCGTCCGACATCACGCTCGTCAACTGGCCGCAGAATGATTACTGGCTTGGAAATTTGTGCGAAGTCAGCGAAGCAGAAGCGGCGAAACACCTTCGTGCCGCCAAACAGCTCAGTTTGTCCCTTTTGTACTGGATGCAGACGGAAGCGCCACGTGAGAAGGGCGGTCCGGGGTGGAAAGGACTGCGCCTGCGAGGTGATGTGACGGGCACCGAGGACGGGCTGGCAAAGTATCCGTACATTCGCGAGTCACGCCGGATTCAAGCAGAGTTCACGGTCGTGGAACAGCATGTGAGCACCGAGGTCCGCATGAAGCTTACCGGCAAGAAGCGGGAAGAGGTGCGCGCGGAGCGGTATTTTGACTCGGTGGGAGTTGGAAGTTACCGCATCGACCTTCACCCGAGCAGCGGCGGGAATAACTATATTGACGTCAGTTCCCTGCCCTTTCAGATCCCGCTCGGCGCGCTGCTGCCCAAACGGATGAAGAATCTGATTGCCGGGGCAAAAAATCTCGGAGTGACCCACATCACGAACGGCTGCTACCGCCTGCATCCGGTGGAGTGGAATATCGGGGAAGCGGCGGGTGCGGTCGCAGCCGAGGCAATCCGGACCGGGCGTCTTCCAACCGAAATCCGGAACAGGAAGCCGCTGCTCGAGGAATTTCAAAAGAGACTGATTGCTCAAGGGTTTGAGCTAAGCTGGCCGGAGATCAGCCCACGCTAGCAGGGCGCACGACGCGGTTTCGTAAAACTCCGAGCCCCTCGATCTCGAGTTCCATCACATCGCCGGGCTTCACCCAGCGGTCGAGTTCCAGGCCGCAGCCCGTGCCAACGGTGCCGGAGCCAATCACATCGCCTGGCAGTACCGTGTCATCGCGGGTGAGGAACTCGAGCATCTGCTCGAACGTCCAGTAGAGCGAGGCGCTCGATCCCTCACTCCACAGCTCGCCATTGACCCTTGCGGTCATCTGGAGGTTGTAGGGATCCGGCACTTCGTCTGCTGTCACCAGCACCGGCCCAAGCGCCGTGGCCCAGTCCTTACCCTTCGCCGGACCCAAACGAACCTTCATTTCCTTGCGCTGAATATCGCGGGCGCTAAAATCGTTCATTACCATGTAGCCCGCAATGAAATTCCTCGCCTCCGACGCTTTCAGATTCGTTCCGCGGCGTCCAATGACGGCTGCCATCTCCAGTTCGTAGTCAAACTTTTCGGTAAAAGAAGGCCACAGGACATCTTCATCCGTGCCAAGGATGTTGTGATGCCCGCCCTTGTAGTAAACGGGCATCTCATACCACTCCTGCGGCATCGGCTCTCCCCGCTTCTCGAAGCCCCGCCTCACGTGATCTTCGAAGGCGTAGAAGTCGCGCAGGGACGGCGGATTCGGAATAGGCGCTTTCAGGCGGACTTCGCTGAAGTCGTAAAGCAGCGTCTCGTCGTTGATACCGCGCGCGTCACGCGTCAATTGATTCCCGAGCCTCTCCAACACGTGGCGGGCGCGATCCATTGCGAACGGTCCGCCTTGAAGAAACGCAAGCATATTGGAGGGGAGAAGCGCATCCGCCATGGCCTGAGGCCTGGGCTCACCGTTTTGGGCGCGGTGCAGGGCGTAGGCAAAGTTCAGGTCAACGATGCCGGCGGGCACAATTGCGCCCAATCGTTGATGCCTTCCGAGATGGGTTCGAACCTCAAAGGTGCAAAGTCGCATTGGATCCGGAACGCCTAAAGGTTGCCGCGCAACGCCTGCTCGCGCTCAATTGCCTCAAACAGCGCTTTAAAGTTCCCCTTGCCGAAGCTGCGGCTGCCTTTCCGCTGGATAATCTCATAAAAGAGCGTCGGCCGGTCTTCCACGGGCTTCGTGAAGATCTGGAGCATGTAACCTTCGTCATCCCGATCCACCAGAATGCCGAGGTCTGCCAGGCGGTCCAGCGGCTCGTCAAGCTTGCCAACTCGCTGCTCCAGCAGGTCGTAGTAGGTGCTTGGCACCCGCAGAAACTCCACTCCCTGATTCCGCAAACGGGTCACCGTGTCGACGATGTCGTCCGTAGCCATGGCGATGTGCTGGACACCCGGTCCCTGATAGAAGTCCAGATATTCCTCTATCTGGCTCTTTCGCTTCCCTTCGGCCGGCTCATTGATCGGGAACTTAATCCTCCCGTCGCCGTTTGACATCACCTTCGACATCAGTGCTGAGTATTCCGTGCTGATGTCTTTGTCATCGAACGTCTGATAGAGCCGGAATCCCATCACATCCTGGTAGAACTTCACCCAGGTGTTCATCTCACCCTTGGCGACATTGCCAACGATGTGATCGATGTGAAGCAGACCGACTGGACGAGCGACGGGATCCTCCGAAGCCGTTGGAACAAATCCGGGAAGAAATGGGCCGCGATAGTTCGAGCGCTCGACGAATGTGTGAATCGTGTCGCCGTATGCGGCGATCGCCGAGACGCGGACTTCGCCGTACTCGTCTCGCAGAACCTGAGGCTCCTGGACGCTGACGGCGCCTCGTTTGGTGGTTTCGCGCCAGGCGGCTTCCGCATCATCCACTCCAAGCGCGATGCTGTGTGCTCCATCGCCGTGCCGGAGGATGTGCTGAGCAATGGCGCCGTCCGGACGCAGGGGAGTCGTTACTACGAAGCAGATTTTGTTTTGCTGCAGCACGTACGACGCACGATCGCGAACGCCCGTCTCCGGTCCTGCATATGCGATGAGCTTCATTCCGAAAGCTGCTCGATAGTAGTAAGCACTCTGACGGGCGTTACCCACATAGAATTCCACGTGGTCCGTGCCGTTAAGCGGAAGGAAATCGACGGCGTGGTCTGGCTTCTGTTCCGCCAGCTGCATACCCTTTAGCCCTCCTTTACAGACAAGGCCGGCCGTAGTTCCGCGGCGGCCTTACGCAAAGCCTCCGCAAAAATCTGGTTCTCTTCGTCCGTACCTACCGTGATGCGAACACAGTGCGGCAGGCCGAAAGCGCCGAGGGGACGAATGATGACTCCCTGTCTCAACAGATGCTCGGTCAGCGCAGAGGCCATTCCGGCTGACGCAAGCGGCACCATCACAAAGTTTGCG
>JADGHK010000309.1 GCA_019686145.1 Bryobacteraceae bacterium
GCCATGTTGAACGGAGCCGATATTGTGACGCCGGACGGGATGCCCGTGGTCTGGGCAATGCGGTCCTTCGGAGTCCGCGGCCAGCAGCGTGTTTACGGGCCGAATCTGATGCTCGCGCTTTGCGAGCAGGCAGCCGCGCTCGGTCATCGGGTCTTTCTGTACGGCTCGACCGAGGACCGCGTGAAGGCGCTCATCCTCCAACTGACAAAGCGCTTCCCTGGGCTGAAGATCGCAGGCCATGAATGCCCGCCGTTCCGTCCGCTTACGGCTGAGGAAGAGGAAGCCGCAGCGATGAGGATCCGGGAATCTGGGGCGGACCTGGTGTTCATCGGTCTGAGCACGCCAAAACAGGAGGCGTGGATGGTGCGCATGCGGCGCCGCCTTCCAGGGGTGGTGCTCGTAGGCGTGGGCGCCGCCTTCGATTTCCACGCCGGGACGGTAAGACAGGCGCCGGCATGGATGCAAAACGCTGGACTCGAATGGCTCTTTCGACTGCTGATGGAGCCTGGCCGGCTCTGGAAACGGTACCTGTCCATTGTCCCGGTATTCCTGCCATTGTGGGCGCTTCAGAGGGCAGGAGTGCTCCGCTTTCATGCGGAGGCCGAACACAAAGGCGCCGACTAAAAAACCGTTCTGATCGATCCGTTCATCCATATCACCAGGAAGAAAAAGGAGTATCACACCTGTATGTCACTTACTGCCACAAACGGTACGCGTGTTCTTGTTACTGGAGCCGGCGGTTTCATCGGCCACCACCTCACATCGTTCCTGGTCTCCAAGGGATATTGGGTCCGGGGCGTAGACATCAAAAAGCCCGAATACGAGGAGACAAAGGCGCACGAGTTTCTGGTCCTCGACTTGCGAAAGTACGAGAACTGCCTGGCCGCGACCAGTGGCATTGATGAAGTGTATGCCCTGGCAGCCAACATGGGCGGAATCGGCTTTATTGAGACTCACAAGGCGGAAATCGTCTACGACAACACGATCATCAATCACCACACCATCGAAGCCGCGCGCCTCAATAACGTGAAGCGGTTCCTCTACACTTCGAGCGCGTGCATCTACCCGGGATACCGGCAGCGGGAAAGCAACGTCACGCCGCTGCGGGAGGAAGATGCCTACCCCGCAGACGCCGAGGACGGCTATGGGTGGGAAAAACTCTACATGGAGCGCACGTGCCGCCATTATTTCGAAGACTATGGTCTCGAGACGCGAATCGTTCGCTTCCACAACATCTTCGGGCCGCTCGGCACCTACGATGGCGGCCGCGAAAAATCCCCTGCCGCGATCTGCCGGAAGGTTGCCCTGGCAGAGGACGGAGGCGAAATCGAAGTGTGGGGTGACGGCGAGCAAACCCGCTCCTACTGCTACATCGACGATTGCGTCGAAGGCATTTACCGCCTGATGCGCTCCTCCTACCATGAGCCGCTGAATCTCGGGCAGGACAGGCTGATCTCGATAAACCAGCTTGTCGACATTGTCGCCAGGATCGCGGGAAAGACGATCCGCAAGCGGCACGATCTGAGCCAGCCGCAGGGAGTGCGCGGACGCAATAGCGACAACACGCGCTTGAGGCAAGTGCTGGGCTGGGAACCCCGCATCTCTCTGGAGGAAGGGCTGGCGCGTACTTACGAATGGATCTGTGAGCAGCTTTGTCTCGCCGGCCGGCTGACGCCTGATCGCGTCAAAGCTCGCTCCGCCGTGGAGCATGCGCACTAGCTCAAGCCATACGGTTGAAGCCAAGCCCAATCCGAAAAGAGGACAGAATGCCGCTTATCAGCATCGGCCTTCCCGTTTACAACGGCGAGAACTATCTCGAGCAGAGCCTGAAGTCGATTCTCAACCAGACGTTTGAAGACTTCGAGCTCATCATCTCGGATAATGCCTCAACGGACGCTACTCAGCAGATCTGCCTCGATTACGCAGCGAGGGACCGAAGAATTCGGTACTACCGGCAAGAGAAAAACTTGGGCTGTGCACGCAATTCCAACTTTGTCTTCGAAGAGGCAAGAGGCCGGCTTTTCAAATGGGCGTCTCACGACGATCTTCATGCGCCGACCTTCGTGGAGCGGTGTGTCGAAGCACTCCGCCAGGAGCCGTCGGCCGTTCTTGCCTGCCCCCGGGCAGTGCTTATCGACGGAGCGGGCCGCGAGATCATCCCTGTAGAGAAGGCCGGCCGATACTACTGGCTCGACGATTCGGGCCAGCAGTATCGCATCCGCCCCTACGATCCGCCCCGGAGGCTTAATTCTCCGCAGCCGTACCAGCGGTTCTGGGATGTGCTCTTAAAAACCCACTGGATCACAGAAATCTACGGGCTGATGCGTGCCGACGTTCTTCGCAAAACATCATTGCACGGAGGCTACCTCGGTACGGACAAGCGCATTATTGCAGAGCTGAGCCTGCTCGGCCCGTTTGTCGAAATCCCCGAAGTGCTGTTCTATTACCGCCAGCACCCGGCGCAGTGGAAGCGCTATAGGGCTCAAGGACCGGCCAGGGATCAATACCTCTCCGGCGAGAACGGAACATGGTGCAAGATACCGCGCTCTCAGAATTTGCGCGGATACCTTCGTGCTCCCATGCGGACCGATCTCTCGGCCGCCCAGCGCTGCCTCTGCTGGCTCGGTGTCGCAGCCTGGCTCTGCCGCGTCAGGCAATGGCCGGGACTTCTGGCGGAGACCTATTACAACCTGACGGCGGCCGCGGCAACGCCGAAAGTCCACCGGGAGCAACCAGCGAGGACAATGTAAATGCATGTCGTCCTGACGCGCCGCGAGGCACTCGATGTGCCGGACGGCATCAACATCTTCCTGTTCTCTCTCGCCGAAGCCCTGATGGAGCAAGGGCACCAGGTAACCGTTGTCTCCACTGCGGCAAACGACGAGAACAAAATCCGGGAATACTTCGCTCCTAAGTACTGGCCGCAGATCGTCGCCCTCGGCCAGCACAAGGAGATTCAGTACCGGAAGGCTCTCACAACCTGGCTCAAGCGCGGACGGAAAGTCCTCGCAGCCTTGCGGCCCGATTTCGTCGTGCTGAACGGGGCAGTTCCGGTTAAACTTCCCGGGCTCACCTGCACCGTCTCCCACGACCTCGAGAGACGCATGGATCGCTACCCGATGCTGCGAACCTTGTTCAAGCGGTGGTCCTACGGCCGCTCCGACCTGATCGTGGCAACCTGCAACGAAGTGCGTGACGGGCTGAGCCGGGAGCTCGACCTGGAGCCTGACGTGATCTCGGTAATTCCGACTTGTGTGCGGCTCAGCACCTACTCGAATCAACCGCTAAGCGAAAGGGAGAACGCGGTCCTGCACATGGGAACGGTCGATTACAAGAATCCGGCCGCGTCCATTATGGCCTTCCGGCATGTCGCCACGGGGGATCGAAAGCTTTACATCACCGGCAAAGTTACGCGCTCTCTGGAGCAGACACTGTCGGCGCTGCCCCAGGCAGTCCGGCAACGCATCGTTCTGCTCGGCTACGTCTCGTCGGCAGAGCTCATCCGCTTGCTCGGCAGCGTGAAGGTCGTATCTGTACCTTCCGTGTACGACGCTCCCGTGGCCTCCCCGACTGTCATCGAAGCTTTGGCGTCGGGTACGCCAGTGGTGGCATCACACAGCATCAGCAAACAGGTTTTGGAGCACGATCGCAACGGCTTTGTTTGCGACCCGGCCGACAACCATCAGTTTGCCAGAGCCTATGAGCAGCTCCTGAGCGACGATGATACCTGGCTGCGAATCGCCACAAATGCCCGGCACTCTGCGGAGCGGTTTTGTTCGCATCGAATCGCGCGGATGTACGTCGAACTTGCCGAAAGCGCTCTGGCCGGCAAGAGAAGCTCCCCGGTTCAGCGGCTCTTGAAGGAGATGGCGTGATCCAGCGGCGAACGTTGTTTTGATGCCGTTCCTCCAAGCGCGCACGGTAAGGCGCGGGGCGCTGCAGTGGCCCCCGCAAGCAAACGCAAAACTCCGCGGCTCCATCCGGCCTCTCCCCCGGCCGGCCCGAGCTGCTCAACAAATCTGGAGTAGGCACATCATCATAGGAGCCATCGGATGAAAGTCGTGATCCTTGCTGGCGGCGTGGGCACTCGTCTTCGCGAAGAGACCGAGTTCCGTCCCAAGCCGATGGTAGAAATCGGAGGACGCCCGATTCTCTGGCACATCATGAAGATCTATTCGCACTTCAACCTGTCGGACTTCATTCTTTGCCTGGGATATCGGGGTGACGTCATACGTGACTATTTCCTCAACTACCGATTTCGAAACTGCGACGTCACTGTTACACTCGGCTCGTCCGAGGTGGAACTACACAATGGACATAGCGAGCGTGGCTGGAGGGTCACTCTGGCTGAGAC
>JADGHK010000310.1 GCA_019686145.1 Bryobacteraceae bacterium
GCGGTTAAGCGATCCAGTTCACTGACGTTCCTGGCGGCCAGAATTGCCGCGTTGTGGTCGGCCGAGCTGGCACGAACCATGTGCAGAAGCCGGACGGATCGCGCCCACCGTGGCAGCTTGAAAAGCGGCTGGACGGGTTGGGAACGCGACGTCGAGGAGTCGCCGATTGTCGCGATAGCGCTCTGAAATGCGATGGTAACTCCGCCGCGAGGGTGTGCAGTTACTAAGTAGAAGGACGTCTCGTAACCAAGGAGATCGTCGTCGGCAGTGACTGTGATGTCCAACGTCAGATCCGAGGGACTGCGCACCGCTGCTGTGACCTTGGAGAGACTTCCTCCTTTGTTGGGAGCGTATCTCACGATGTAGCTGCCCGACTTCTGAATGGGCGTGATCACGCGAATGCGCCAGCCGGGTTCCAGGTCGATCCAATTCCAAGAGCTTTGGGGAGCCGGTGCTGGTAGGTGTACATCTTTTCTGCAGGCGCCCAACGCCGTTAACAAAAGGAGACAACTGGCGCCAGCCGTTAGGCTGCGGCTCAAGCAGAAGGACGGGAGTGCCTCCGTTTTCATTGCCGTTGCGCATCCTCTCCACGATTCTACCGGGGCTCGCTCAGAAGGAATGCCGGGCCTTTTAAGCGGGCTTAACCGTGATTGCTGAAGCAGCGGGAGGCAGAGGTGCGAAAAGCGTCGGCAATCTCGTCTCTTGTGGCAAGCCAGACCCCGTCGCGCGAGGTGATGTATTCCAAGGCTTTCGCTAAGTATCGGGCACGGAATGGCTGTCCGATGACGAATGGGTGAAGAGCTAGAGTCATTACTCGGCCGGATTGCACGCTTTCGCTGTATAGCTGTTCGAACTGGTCGACAACGGCACGGTAAAACTCCTCCCCTGACCAACCATTGGACAGGAACAAGATGATGTCGTTCAACTCAACGGAATATGGAACCGAGATCATTCCCGGCACGTTGAGCGGAAATGGTTGATCGTCTGTGCCCCAATGCAGAGATATAGGACAGACCGAGATCTTTGAGAATTTTTGGTGTTTGGAAGTCTCCGTCAGCCCGGGTCCTAGTCATCCTTTCGGGCGCTTCCCGGTGGCTTGCGCGATCGTGTCGATGACGTTTCTTAACAAGATCCTTTCGTCGTCAAACGCAACGGCGGTATGCAACTCTGAATTTGTCTTACCGTGGGCAAGCCATGCCCAGTTCCGTTGCCTGCCGGCCTCAATGATCTGCGGGTAGTGCAGGACGGCTTCGGAGTTCAAGAGTGCGGAGGCGCGAATTCCGTACCTGTCGAGGATGTCGATGACGCGCCAGATGCCAACGCGCGCCATAGTCGCGCCAACCGTAATTGAGCGGACCCGGAATCAGGGACGATGTGGCGCTCCAGATTGCTGGTTGACGGCTTGTCGATGTGGAAATGCTCGATATTGAGGCCAATATAGAATGCGACACGAGCGCCTCCAGGCCAGACGATTTTCGGACGGAGGTGTATAAGGCAATAACTGTAAAGTAAATTCTCCATCAGAATGCTTGCCTCCAACGGGCTCGATAAATCTGATTCGATACGTACTGGAATGGATTCACCCATTCCTCAGCCCTCTTTGCAACACGGGCACGGACAGTGAGCTAACCATCCGCGTCTGACTGCGGCGGCTGTCTTGAAAGGAGGCATCTGGTCCGGTGAATTTCGAGGCGATTTCGATCCGAGGGCGCGATCGATGCCTTGTATGGCAGGCTATGCGACCGCCTGCTGTTACGCCCGGCTTTCTCCGAAGTACGCACGTCAAGCGGGGAACACCGTGCTGGAAGGTATGTGGCGAGTTAAATTCGATTCCCCGCAGGAAGACAAGGGAGCGAACCTGTTCCGGGATAGACCTCTCCGTTATCCGTGTGCCCGGGTAGCCGGACACCGGCATCGCCAACCTTCCGGTCACCACCGTTTCGTTCACGCCGGTAGAACCTTAAGACAGTTTCATGCGCGTCGCCGCCACCAGTTCCTTATTAATTAATTTGGTACTCCTTGGGCGGCGAAATTGAACTCGCGCTCCCACCACGGAGGAGTGGAAGACAGAGCCAAGTCTGGAAGCGACCCGACACCGTTAAAAAAGCCGCGGCGACAGATAGCAGTGTATTGACCTTGGCCGAGAGGCAAATATATAATCCTTCCACATTGCTGAACTTCTTTGGGGGTTATGCATGAACCATCCTTGCAGAGCGTTTCTGCTCGTAGTCGTAGCGGCCGCGTTAGCCGCGATTAACTTATTCTCCCAGTCGTTCACTGCAAGCGTGCGGGGAACGGTGACCGACCAGGAGAACGCGGTCATCGCCGCGGCGAAAGTCGTGGTGACTGACGTAGACCGTGGAACAAACTTTAACACCGTGACCGACGAAGCCGGACGGTACGTCGTCACGGCACTGCCTCCCGGCAACTACATCCTGACGGTTGAGGCCCCGGGATTTAAGAAGTTTTCAAGTGGCCGATTCACGCTTACCGTTCAAGGGCAGACGACTGTCAACGCCCAACTGCAAGTCGGCGATGTCGCCACGACGATCGAGGTCCAGGGCTCGGCAGCTCTGGTAAACACGACGATCGCGAACCTTGGACAAGTGATCGAGAACAAGTACATCCTTTCGCTGCCCAACATTGCGCGGAACTCCATGAGCCTGGCCTATCTGACGCCGGGCGTCGTTGGTTCGGGCGGACGGCGCGGCGACAGCAATACCAACTTCGTCGCGAACGGATCGCGCAACTCCACGTCCGACGTGCTCATCGACGGTGTGACTGTGACAACGGTTGAGCAGAACTCCGGCATTACGGATCTGAAGTTCTCGCCTTCCGTCGACGTCGTGCAGGAGTTCAAGATTCAGACGAACTTCTTCTCCGCGGAGTACGGCCAGACCGGCGGGGCGGTCGTGAACATGGTCACGCGTTCTGGCACGAACGACTTCCATGGGACCGGATATTACTTCCTCCGTGACTCCGCGTTGAACTCGAACGACTGGTTCTCCAATCGGGCAGGCCGCGCGATTCCGGACTACCACCGCGATCAGTTCGGCGGCGTCTTCCACGGACCCGTAATTCGGAACAAGACCTTTTTCCTGGCCGCCTACGAGTACACACGAGAGCAGAGCCCCTTCAACCGGACTGCGACCGTGCCCACTGCGTTGCAGCGTGTCGGTGACTTCTCTCAAACCTTCAACGGCTCGGGCCAGTTGATGACGATCTACAATCCCTTTGACACGTTCGTCAATGCGGCTGGGGATATCGAGCGCCGGCCCTTCCCTGGCAACATCATCCCCCGGTCCATGATGGATCCGATCGCGCTGAAGGCAATGGAGTATTACCCGATGCCGAATCAGCCGGGTTCACCCTTTACCGAAACCAACAACTGGTTCGAGCAGGGTGTCAACAACAACCGCGGCCACCAGATGAACTTCAAAGGCGACCACAACTTTAACAGCAACAACCGCCTCAGCGGCCGCTACAGCCACACGCGGTCGAACAATCAGAATCCGAACCTGTTCGGGGAAGGGAACCCCGCGATGTTCACCGGTGGGCCCAGCCAGAACCGGATGCACTCTGTTGTTGTCGACTACACGCACGTCCGCAGCGCCACGACGCTGTTCACGTTCCGCTACGGACTGACCTACGCGGATTACCACCGCAACCCCTTCTTTAAGAGCTTCGACTCAACGACTCTTGGGTTCCCGGCGTACATGGTCGAAACATCCACGCATGACGTCTTCCCGCGATTCACTCCCGATGGCTACCAGGCGATCGGTACCGAAGGGTGGTGGATCATGGACCGCCAGGAAGCCGTGCATCACTGGTCGGGTTCGATGACGAAGATCATCGGCGGACACAACATCAAAGTTGGCGGCGAGCGCCGGTTCAACATTCTCGATTACTCGCAGCCTGGCTACCCGTCCGGCAACTTTAACTTTGGCCGCGGCGTTACCTGTAAGAACCGCTTCACCTGCCCCGGCAACGAGGGCAACGGCATTGCCACCATGCTGCTTGGCTGGTCCACTGGCAGCGACTACCACATTGAGCCGAAGGCCTTCTCACGCTCCGCATACTGGGGCTTCTACTTCCAGGACGACTGGAAGATCACCAGCAAACTCACTCTGAACCTTGGCTTGCGGTATGACTTCGACGTTCCGCGATGGGAGAAGCTGAACCGCTACAGCTACTGGGATCTGAACGCTCAATCGCCCATTAAGGCCGAGGGGTATGATACGCGGGGTGTGATCCGCTTTGTGAATGATGACCGGCGGTCGGATTTCAAGGCTGACCTGAACAACTGGCAGCCGCGCGTCGGTTTCGCTTACGCGCTTACTCCGAAG
>JADGHK010000311.1 GCA_019686145.1 Bryobacteraceae bacterium
CACTGCGCTCGCGGCCGGGAAATACGACTATGCCATCGATCAGTACAGAAGCCTGCTTGAAAGGAGCCCGAACTCCTACGAGCTGCACCTTCAGCTTGGCGCAGCGTACGAGGCCGCAAAGAAATGGGACATGGCGGCTCACACGTACGAGCAGGCGTCCAAGCTGATGCCAAACCGGTGGGAGGCAATCGCAAGACTGGGTTACTCGTACGATGCCCTGGGACGCCGCGACGAGGCAATCGAAGCCTACCGGCGCGCCCTCAAAATTCAGCCGGATAATCCTTTGATTCTGAATAACCTGGCATGGGCGCTCATGGAGTCTGGGAAAGATCTTCAGGAAGCCCTGCGGGCAGCAGAGAGAGCCCGTCGCAAGCTCCCGGATGACGTCTCAATCGCCGACACGCTCGGCATGGTCTATCTCAAGCAAGGTATGAACGATTCGGCTCTTCAGATCTTCACCAACCTGGTCAACAAACACCCCAACAGCGCAACGTACCGCTATCGGAAAGGGATGGCGCTGATCGCAAGGGGTGATAAGGAGTCAGGACGGAGCGAACTGATGAAAGCCCTCGCCTCCAACCCTTCTCAGGACGAGGAGGCGAAGATTCGCCAACTGCTGAAGGAGCTCTAGTAACTGCTGCCGAGGAGAGTCAGGACAGGTTGGGTCTGGCTCTTCACGCTCCTGGCGTTGTCAGCAGCAGGAACGTGGGGAGCTTTTCACAAGCACGAGATCCGCGTCTGGCTTGGGGAAACTCTGATCTTCGCAGAGCGGCCCGAGCCAGCGGATGCGGTGGTAGTTCTCGGCGGAGATTTCCTCGGTCCTCGAGTCGTCAAGGGCGCAGACCTCGCCAAAGAGGGTTATGCGCCCATCGTTCTCATCAGCGGCCCACCCTACTTCCACCGCCCCGAAAGCGAAATCGCTGTCGAGTTTCTCGTCTCCGGCGGATACGCCAAGTCCCAACTGGAAAGCTTCGCTCACCGGGCAAAATCGACGATTGCGGAGATGGCTGAAGTCGCGCGGGAACTCCGTCGCAGAAAGGTCCGGCGGGTTCTTCTCGTAACCAGCGATTACCACTCCAGGCGGGCCTGGATTGTCTTCCGGCTCTTTGCACCCGAACTCCATGTGCGCTCCGTCCCTTCGACCGACAACCACCTTCATCCCAAACGATGGTGGCTCGACGCGAAGGAACGGGCGTTAGTTGCTTCCGAATGGAAAAAGATTGCGGGGACCCTCATCCTCGGGTCCCCGCATCGGGCCTTGGCCGCGGACTCGATCTGGTAGCGCCGATTACCGGGCCTCGACGGTGTTCGAGCGCCCCAGTTCGTTTTCGACAGAGACAGAAGCAGAGGCGATCGCGTCGACCGGGTTCGTTCGGTTCGAGGAACTGGTCAGGCGGAACGACATGGTCAGGACGAACTGCCCGCCGAACGGCGCCGAGTCGTCGCTCAAAAACCAGAGGGAAGCCTGTTCGGCGACGTTGACGCTCAGCGATGCGCCTTGCAGATTGAAACCAGGGTTTCCGTTGAACTGGATGTTCAACTGCCTTAGCGTTCGCGTGCTCGAGATGCCGGTCACCGTCAGTACAAGAGTGTCGGCGCCCGACGCCGCCAATGCAGCCGACACCAGCCGAGGCGGAGCCGGGGGCACGACGATTTCAGCCGTGACCGGATTCGGCGGCGTTATGTTAAAGCCGCCAGGCAACTGGAACGACGGTGCGATCACAATCTTGCCCGCAACGGAACCGGACTGCAATCGAATCTGCTCCGCCAGATTGGGGAAGACGGCGCGAGTCCCGTTTGCCGGGATCGTAAACGATACGGTCCGCCCGCCCGTTGCAAACTGGATTGCGGGGTCATCGCGGAAGCCATCCGACTGGAAGACCAATGTGAGGGTGCCGTTCACAGGCACCGGGTAGGGGCTGTCGAGAACAAGACTGATCGCCGGCTGAGTCAACGCCTCGACGGTTGCAGGCGCGTCGATGTGATAACCGGGCAGGTCGGGGGGTATGCTGCCGGAGCCGCTGAGGATAAACGACTGCGTATCCACCCGGAGCGTCGTTTGAATGAGGTTTGGCGTCGCAGGAGTGAAGAGGATTCCGAACGTCAGCGTCTCATTGGGCTGGAGAACGACGGGCAGGGTGGGAAGATCCACGATTCGGAAGCCGGCCGTCAGATCCGGCAAGGCTACGCTCGCAACAGGCGCCGGGAGCTGGCTCCGGTTTTCAATGATGAAATCGATGCGGGCGGTCGAAGCGATCTGCGTCGGACTAAAGAGAACAGAGCCGTTCGGCGCGACTCCGGTCACGATTGTCCCCGACCGGTACGAATACCGGAAGGGCGTTCCGACGGCTGTGGCCTGAATTTGAAACCGGACTTCGTTCACCTCAAGCTGCCCTTGGACCTGCCCGGCCTGTGTCGGTGTGAAGTTGATCGTGAATGTGAGCGAACCCTGAGGCTCAATCACGCGAGGAAGCGGAGGGAGATCCATCAATTGGAAGCCCGTTCCAGTAAGACTGACGGAAGAGATCTGAGCACTGGTCGTTCCGGTGTTGCGGATGCGGAAAGAAAAGGACGTCGTCTGCCCGAGAAGTGTATCGCCAATACCGAAACTCTGTTCGGGTATCACTTCCTGAACCGCCCCGTTCAGGATCGTTTCATAAACCAGCGGGCCTCCCGACGCGGTGCCTTCGAGAATGAACGATTGCTCGGAATCCGCGAACGTGATCGTCAGTTTTCCAGTGCTGGAACCTGACTGTGTCGGCGTGTAACGGATGGCGAACTGAAGCTGCTGCCCGGGCACAACCAGGCGAGGCAGCAGGGGGACGCCGAATGCCTGGAAGCCTGGCCCCTCGACGGTGATTGATCGAACCTCGCCCGCAGCGCTCCCTGCATTGACGATAAACACTTCCGTGCTCACGCTGACCGGAACTGGGATTCGATCGCCGGACGAGACCGCAACGAAATTGCCATCCGAGGCACGCACATAACCAACCGACAGTGCGGGAACCGATCCGACCAGGGTGAGCGAAAGACGGCCCGGCCCTGAACCGGCCTCAGTATAGGCAAGGCTCAGTTGCGCACTGACGGTGCTCGCCGTTGACGGTGTGAACGTAACGTCAAAGGAAAGTGACTGACCAGGCTGGAGCGTGACCGGCGAGACAGCTCCGACGGTGAAATCCCTGGAGCCGACGAGCTCCGGCGCGGAATTGAAGGTTGCAAATGTAGTGCCGCGATAGGTCGCCGTCACGGACATCGTGAGAGGGACACCGACGCGTTGCGCGGTGGCAAAGATGGTGGCGCCATTGGCGATGGTATTGACGCTGCCATTGATGCTGACGCGAATCTGAAACGGGAATCCGTCCTGCCCGAAGGAGGACAGTTGCCCTAGCAGGAGCAGAAGCGGCAGCGGGAGCAGGCGGGATATCAGCTTTCTCATCGCGTTACTCCCTCCCCTGCCCTGTGGCGACGAAGTAGGCTCCGGGGGCGGCGCCCGCATCGAAGAGCCAGAGCACCGGAGCAATCCCTGGTTGTGTCAGAAGAAAGCGGGTTGCCGAAATCGGCGTAAGGCCGTCCGGGGCCGAATCGAGAGCGATTTCGTGGACCGGTGTCGCAGCGGGCAGCTGATACACACGGACCACCGGAATCGAAGCATAGGCAACATAAATCCTGTCCCCCTGCTCCTGAACCCCGACGGGCTCCGGCAGGCTCACCTCAGCAGGAAGAATCTCCTGGATGCCGTAGCCGGACGCAAGATCCAGACTCAAAAGCCGCCCGGATTGTTCCATGACAAACACGCGCTTCCCGTCACTGCCCGATGAAAAACGGACGGGCGCGTCGAAAGACGCGATTTCAGAGATTGCTCCCTCCTCGCCGATCCGAAAAAGACGTGACGCACCATCACCGATGGCAAACAGAACGGCACGGCCTCCCGAGGCGGTAGCTAATGCCGTGACCGGCCCTTCCAATCCGGGGGTCTCCAAGACACGGACCTCGGGCACGGATTCCTGAGCGAGGATCCGAATCGAATGATCATCGGCAAAGTAGAGAGCAGCCGCAGAAGAATCGCCGCTCCATGCAACCAGATCCGGCCATTTTGCGAGGGTGTCGATCCGCAGCGGCTCGTTTCGCTCAACGTCCTGAAACCAGTAGACGCCATCCTCAAGCAGGGCCAGCGCGGTTCGTCCGCCGGGCGCGATCGAAGCTTTTTTTAGGCCCTGGAGCACAGGAGAGCCAAGCTGAGAGGCTCCGGGCACACCAATGATCGGAACGACCGACCCACTGCGAGGGTCGAAGACGTAACCGGACCGCGGACCCGTGATGCCCGTAGCGCCGGCGTAAACATTCA
>JADGHK010000312.1 GCA_019686145.1 Bryobacteraceae bacterium
GCTGGGCCAGTTTGGGTGGGACGGCGCAGCCAGCACCTCTTTCAATATCGATCCCAAAGAACGCACGGTTGCGCTGCTTTTCCTCCAACATATCCCGTATGACGCACCAACCCTCAAACTGTTCTCGACACTGTTCTACCAGGCCATCGCCGATTAGATCCGCGTCTTCCGCTGTTTCCGTCCGGTCCATGTCTACAGCAACCTGTTTGCAGTAGACATGTCAGTAAACCTCAAAAACTGCTCCCCTTGGCCCTCTCCTTCCTTGAAGGAACCCTCTGAATCCTTGCGAATTCGCATTGCCCGCATCGCGATCGCGACGATCTGGTACGCTCCTGTAATCCGGGCACCGTCTTCTACCTGCAACCGACTTGCACCACAGACACAATCCTGAGCTATAATCACCTGCGTAGCAGCAGGTTGTTATGGCGTCTGCAAAAGGAGCATGGATGTCATTGTTTGGTAACAGGAGATGGCCGGAGCGGATTTTCTCCATGGTCCTCGGGCTTGTCTGCTCCCTCACTCCTGCCTTATGGGGCCAGCAGGCTCAGATTTCAGGCGTTGTCACAGATCCTTCGGGGGCGGCAGTCGCAAACGCGACGATTGAACTCACCAACAGCCACACGAAGGCCCGATGGGAAGTTCGGACAAATGCAGAGGGCATCTACGTTGCAGCAGCTCTTCCGCCTGGCGAGTACCGGATTGCGGCAAGCGCACAGGGATTCGAGCGGCGTGTCGTCGAGAACGTGCGCCTGGAAGTCGGAGCCAGGATCGCGGTAAACCTGCCTCTCAAACTGGGTTCCGAAGCGCAGGCGATCACAGTGGAAGCGGCTCCAGCCCAGCTCAACACCGTAGATGCAGCTCTGGGCACGGTGGTGGACCAGGGCTTTGTCAGGAACATGCCGCTCAATGGCCGCAGCTTCCAGTCATTGCTAACCCTGATCCCGGGAGTCAGCGTGATTCCCTCGAGCGGTTCCGGAAGCAGCGGCCAGGTCGCGGTGAACGGGATGCGTTCGGAGTCCAATTACTTCATGGTCGACGGAGTCAGCGCAAACGTAGGCGTTAACACGAATTCACCCGGACGCGGCGCGGGCTATTCCGGATCGCTGCCGAATGGCACCGCGCTCGGCACAACGCAAAGTCTCATTGCAATGGACGCGCTCCAGGAGTTTCGCGGCAACACTTCCACCTACTCAGCCGAGTACGGGCGAGTTCCGGGCGGACAATTCTCCTTTACGACACGGTCCGGAACCAACGACTTCCACGGCTCTCTCTTCAACTATTTCCGAAATGACGCTCTGGACGCCAACAGCTTTTTCAATAACCGTGCGGGCATTGATCGAGTCAAAATGCGGCAGAACGATTTTGGCGGAACCGTGGGCGGACCCGTTCTCCTTCCGGGCCTCTACGACGGAAGGAACAGGTCGTTCTTTTTTGTTTCCTACGAAGGACTCCGGCTGCAGGCGCCACAAGAAGCAGCAATCCGCAGCGTTCCGACGGAGGAACTTCGCAACTCAATTGCGCCTCCGGAGTTGAGGCCTTTTCTGAAGGCGTTCCCGCTGCCGACTCCCGGCTACGCCGAGGAGTCCGGCTACACGGCCCCCTTCGTAGGCAGTTACTCGCAGCCGAGCAGGATCGACTCTACGAGCGTCCGCGGCGACTCCAGTTTCTCCGAATCGTTCCGTGTCTTCGGGCGCTTTGCGACCGTGCCTTCCAGCACCGACAGCCGTTACAGCAACAATCTCGCTCAAATCACCCATGCCCAGATCAACAGCAAGACATTGACGTTGGGCGGCACCAACATCCTGAGTCCGCGCGCAACAAACGACGCCCGCTTCAACATCACGTGGGCGGACCAGCTTACCAGCGTAAGCATCGACGATTTTGGCGGTGCGCAACCATTGAAGATCAGCGATATTCCCGGGCTTACCGAAACCGATTGGGCGCTCTTCAGCTACAGAGTCAACACAATGCCTGGATTCTGGCTGAATCCGCAGAACAACCGGCAGCGGCAAATCAATTTCGTTGACAACTTTGTTTACGTCCTGGGCAGCCATACCCTGAAGGCCGGCATGGACTGGCGCACTATCCGGACGAACTCTACTCTGCCGCGCTTCTACCAAACGCCGTTCTACTACGACGCAGCCCAGCTTCTCGCGAACTCGCCGCAGCTCTATTCCGGCTACCGGTCCGTTGGCGACATGGCGCCCGTTTACAGGAATCTTTCGCTCTACATTCAAGACGAATGGGCCGTGACCAACCGTCTCCGGTTGTCACTGGGCCTCCGATGGGAGTGGAGCCCCGCGCCAAGAGATGCCAACGGGAACCAGCCCTTTACTGTGGATCAACTGGACAATCTGGCGACGACCCGGATCGCGCCGCCGGGAACCGATCTTTGGAAGACGACATACGACAACTTCGGCCCTCGCGTCGGTCTTGCATATCAGTTGCGTCCGGATTCGCAGTATGCGACGGTGCTTCGGATTGGCGGGGGCATTTT
This sequence comes from Bryobacteraceae bacterium, assembly GCA_019686145.1. GTDB lineage: Bacteria > Acidobacteriota > Terriglobia > Bryobacterales > Bryobacteraceae > JADGHK01. The sequence continues at coordinate 2,498 of JADGHK010000312.1, forward strand.
TCATGACACAAGCAGCGTTCAGGCATCGGAGGGGTACTGGTATGGGATTGGCATTACGGGAACGGTGAATCTCAACGGCCGGCCCTTCCCGCTCACCCCGGAGGAGCTTCAGGCGATTCCGATGCCCAGCCCGAAGATCACGCCCCAGTCGAATGCAAACGTCTTTGCGTTCGACCCCAACCTCAAGATGCCCTACGTGATCCAGTGGAGCGCAACAGTCGAGCAGCAGTTCGGAGAGACTGACGTCTTTAGCGTAAGCTACATCGGCTCATCAGGAAAACGTCTGCTGCTCGCGCGGCAGCTCTATCCGGAGCGCGTGGGGAATCCGAATTTTCCTCCTGGAGCTGCGTATCTCTTCGCCACCGTTAACGGCGCAAGCTCCAGCTACAATGCCCTGCAGGCGCAATTCCGGCGTCATCTCGCAAGAGGCCTTCAGGTCCTGACCTCCTACACCTGGGCGCATTCAATCGATAACGCGACCAGCAACTTCACATCCCGGTCGCTCCTCCGCGCAAGCTCGGATTACGACATCCGCCACAACTTCCAGGCGGCAGTGTCATATGATCTTCCCTCGTCGTACAGCAGCCCGGCTCTGCGGCTGCTGCTAGGCGGCTGGGGACTCGATTCGAGAATCTCCGCACGCTCCGCTTTGCCGGTAGATATCATTGCCTCCACACAAGTAACGGCGAGCGGAGTCTCCTTTTCACCGCACCCCAACATCGACATAACGAAACCGCTCTACATCTATGTGGAGGATGCACCGGGCCGGCGCGTCATTAACCGCGAAGCGTTCTCTCTTCCTCCTGCCGGGGAGGAAGGGACCGCAGGGCGGAATATCGCGCGCGGTTTTGCCTCCTACCAGACCGACCTCGCTCTCCGGCGCGAGTTCGCAATCACCGAGCGCCTCCGGGCAACCTTCCGCGCCGAGGCGTTCAATTTGTTCAATCACGCCAACTTTGGCGCGATCAGCAACAATATTCAGACTGCGACGGCTGCTCGCCCCTTCGGTTGGGCCACGGGAACGCAAGCCAGCCAGCTCGGCGGGCTCAATCCCCTTTACCAGATCGGCGGCCCGCGTTCGCTCCAGCTCGCCTTACGCTTCCAGTTCTGAGGGCGCACTCGTGAGCGCATCCGCTGACGTGAAGCGGCGCCAGGAAAGCCTCTGGCGCCGCTGGGCCATGCACCCTCAGCAAGTCTGGGTGCGAAAGGCCCTGTTCCAGGTTCACCTGTGGGCCGGCATCATTGTCGGCCTCTATATCATCGCGATCGGTATCACCGGTTCCATTCTCGTCTTCAAGGAGGAGCTGATGCCGAGACCGCGGGTGCCGGTACCCAAGGTGGACACCCGAAGCTGCACTCCCGAAAAACTGGTCGCGGTCGTGGACCGTGTAAATCGCGCTTATCCCTCTCATAAAGCCTTCCTGACTGCCTGTCCAAGCGAGGCCAACCCGCTGTACGTCATCACGATCCGGAAGCAGCTGAAGCCCGGCGCCGAGACCAGTGATCCCCGGCATGAGGATCGTCTGGCAGTCTACGCGCACCCTGTGACCGGCGAGATTCTCGGGTCAGCCGATCGCGAGGGATCGTGGGTCAGATGGGTGGAGGATTTCCATTACAACCTCCTGATGGGCCGCCGGGGCCGCGTGTGGAATGGAGTCGGAGCGGCCGTTCTGCTGGCTCTCGTCCTGACCGGGATCGTGCTGTGGTGGCCAGGCATACGCACCTGGACAAGAGCGCTGAAGGTGGATTTTCGGAGAGGGTGGAAACGGATCAACTGGGATCTGCATAGCGCGGTCGGATTCTGGACGATAGGCTTTACATTGATCTGGGCGGTTA
>JADGHK010000313.1 GCA_019686145.1 Bryobacteraceae bacterium
CCCCTCGTTTCCTGGATTGAACGCGCAAAGACAGGCGCTGGAGCACGGCGTGAAGATTACAGGCTGCACCGTGCACTTTGTCAATGAGGCGCTGGATGCGGGGCCCATCATTCTTCAGGCGGCCGTGCCCGTGAAGGACGATGACACCGAAGAGACTCTTTCGCAGCGAATCCTGCGCGAGGAGCACCGCATTTATCCGGAAGCGGTCGATATTGTTCTAAGCGGTCGCTACCGGATCGACGGCCGGCGCGTGATCTTCGATTAGAGGCAGGCGGCGAGCGCGTGCAGGTCCGCTTCGGTGTTGTAGAAATGCGTGGATACGCGCAGATTCCCATGCCGCGCGGAGACGAGGATCTTTGAAGATTTGAGGTGTTGAGCCAGCGCCGCCGCATCCCGGTTCTCGAATCTGGCGGCCACAATCGGGCTGTTTTCGTGAAGAATCGCCGCTCCCTTGGACCGCAGGATGTCGCGCGTCAGACCGGCCAGCTCCATCACCCTGCGCTCGATCCTTTCCGGTCCGATCTCGAGCATCATCTCGACGGACGCCTGCATCGCGTACAGCGACGGAAAGTTGAGCATCCCGCCTTCGTACTTCTCCGCGCTTTCTTTGAAAATCGGAACGCCGTGCGAGAGGCAGTTGACCTGACGCCAGCCGCGATCGCTTCTCCAGCCGACCACTGCGGGCGGAAGAATCTTACGAAGCTCGGGGCTGACGTACATGAAGGCGGCGCCGTTGGGAGCGAGAAGCCATTTATAAGCATCTACCGCAAGCATGGACGGCTTGACCGCCTGGATATCGAGGCGTAGCGCGCCGACACTTTGAGTGCCGTCCAGATACAGCAGAATGCCTCGCTCGCGAAGGCTGGAGGAGATTTCCTCGATCGGCGGACGGAACCCGGTGCTGTAGTTAACGGTGCTTATTGCGACTAGGCGCGTCCGGGGCGTGAGATTGCAATAGAAGTCTTCCCACCGGCTCTCGACGAATTCCACGCCGTGGCTTTGACACAAGGCTGGGATGTAGAGATTGTTCGGGAACTCGTTTTCGAGCGTGACGATCCGATCGCCCGGCTCCCACCGGACTCCGGCCAGGAGCGTGGACAGCGCCGTCGCCGCATTAGGGATGAAGGCGAGGTCATCGGGCGCGCAGCCGATCAGGCGCCCGAGCTGCTCGCGGATCCGGTCCGCATCGTCGAACCACTCGAGAAAGTCCGCGCACGCGAATTCGTCGCGCCGCTCCAGGTGCGCCTGCATCGCCCGAACGGCGCGGCGGGGGAGCTGCCCGTACGTCGCGGTGTTCAGGAACACCCATTGTTCGAGGGCAGGGAACTCGCTCCGCACCTCGAACCAGAAATCGCTCATTGCTTCACGCGGGCAGCAACAAAGGAGGCAGCCTCGGCAAGCGGGACATCATACGACGTCCTGGTTCGCCGCTCCACAACCTCCACAAGCCCATGGCTGAGCTTCTTGCCGATCGTGATCCGCCAGGGGAGGCCAATCAGGTCGGCGTCCTTGAACTTCACGCCGGGACGCTCGTCGCGGTCGTCAAAGAGGGCGTCGAGGCCCAAGGCCAGACAGGCGCGATAGATCTCCTCGGCTGCCTGACGCTGTCCGGCGTCCGAAATGTTGACCGGCGTCACCACGACTTCAAACGGCGCGATCGAGGCGGGCAGCGCCATGCCGTCGGCGTCGTGGTAGAGCTCGACCGCTGCGCTCAGCAGCCTCTCCACGCCGATGCCATAGGAGCCCATGATCGGCGTGACCTCCTGGCCGGCCTCGTTCAGCACGCGAAGCCCCATCGACTCCGAATACTTGTAGCCGAGCTTGAAGATGTGGCCGATCTCGACCGTCTTCACGATTTCGAGCGGAGCGCCCGTTTCGAGCTCCGTATCTCCCGGCGCTACCTGCCTGATGTCAAAAAATTCGGCCTGAAAGTCCTCGCAGGGGGTGACGTTGCGAAGGTGGTAATCGTCCCTGTTCGCCCCGGCGATCATGTTCTTGCGGCCTTGCAGCGCCAGATCCGCCACAATCCGCATATTCTTCACACCCACCGGGCCGAGTGACCCAGGGTCCGCGCCAAACAGTTGCCGGATCTCGTCAGGATGCGCCGGACGGATCTCCCGGCCTCCCGCTACTGCCGCAAACTTAGTTTCGCTTAACTGGTGATCGCCGCGAAGCAGGGCCAGAATCGGTTTGCCGTCGCTCACCATGACCAGACTTTTCATCTGGGACGTTTCGGGCAATCCGGTAAACTCTGCGACTTCGGCAATCGTCTTGCGGCCGGGCGTATGGAACTCTTCGGGCTGGAGGTCGCCTTCGGGGTCGGGGACAGCCGGAGGGACGGGGCGCGACACAGCCTTTTCGAGGTTGGCTGCGTAGCCCGTGGCCGGACAGAGCACGACGAAGTCCTCACCCGCGTCCGACCTCACCATGAACTCATGCGACTGGCTCCCGCCCATCGCGCCGGAATGCGCTTCCACGACAATGTACTGGAGGCCGCAGCGGTCGAAGATCCGGCAGTAGGCCTGCCGGTGCTTTTCGTAGGAGGCGTCGAGACCGGCTGCATCGAGATCGAACGAGTAGGAGTCCTTCATCAGGAACTGGCGCACCCGGAGGAGTCCGCTCTTGGGCCGGGGCTCATCCCGGAACTTGGTCTGAATCTGGTACCAGATCTGGGGGAGCTGCTTGTAGCTGCGCAGTTCGCCGCGGGCGATGACCGTCATGACCTCCTCGTGCGTCATGCCGAGGCACATGGCGCGGCCGAAGCGGTCCTTCAGCCGGAACATGTTGTCGCCCATCACGTCCCACCGGCCGGATTCCATCCAGATCTCGGCCGGGTGCAGCGCCGGCAGATGCATCTCCTGAGCCCCAATGGCATCCATCTCCTGCCGGATGATGTTCGTAATCTTTAAGAGCGAACGCTGGGCGAGGAACAGATAATTGTAAATGCCTGCCGAGAGCTGGCGGATATAGCCGGCTCTGAGGAGAAGCTGATGGCTGACGACCTCGGCCTCAGCGGGCGTTTCCCGTAGTGTGGGAATGAACAGTTTGCTCCACTGCATGCGAATTCTCTCTGGTGCTCCTGATGGGTGGAGGAACTCCGGCCGCACTCAAGCGCTTGGAAGAAAAGGCAAACCAGCCATTGTAGCATGTTAGTATGTAGGGTTAATCCCGAATGAAAATTGCAATTGGTGCAGATCATGCAGGTTTCGCGCTCAAGGAGTGTCTTCGTGATGCCCTGCGGGCGAGTGGCTACGAGGTAGTCGATTTTGGTACTCACACGGCGGACTCTACCGATTACCCGGACTATGCGGAAGCGGTAGCGTCGGACGTCGCCAGCGGGCATAGCGAGCGGGGAATCCTGGTCTGCTCCACTGGTGTCGGGATGTCGATCGCGGCGAACAAGGTGCCGGGAATTCGTGCTGCGCTGGCCTTCAATCGCGAGGGAGTGCGGCTGGTGAGAAGCCACAACAACGCGAACGTGCTCGCTATCGGCGCAAAATTTACAGATGAAGCAGCCGCCAGGGAGCTGGTAGAGGTCTTTCTGAACACAGAGTTCGAAGGCGGGCGGCACGCCCGGAGGCTGGCGAAGATCGCAGAGATCGAGAAGAGAAATCAAGGAGGGGAGAGGGCGCATGTCACAGGAATGGATGTCGAGGCCGTTAAGCGAGGCTGATCCCGAGGTTTACGCCGCGATCAAAGGTGAGCTGGAACGCCAGCAGACGCGGCTGGAGCTGATTGCGAGCGAGAATTTCACCTCGGAAGCGATCCTTGAAGCAACAGGCAGCGTCTTCACCAACAAGTACGCGGAAGGCTATCCGGGTAAGCGGTACTACGGCGGATGCGAGTACGTCGATGTTGTCGAGAACCTCGCCCGGGAGCGCGCCCGGAAGCTGTTTGGCGCCGAGCACGTGAACGTGCAGCCCCATAGCGGCTCACAGGCCAATCAGGCGGCCTATGCGGCCGTGCTGCAGCCCGGGGACACGATTCTTGGCATGAATCTGGCCCACGGCGGGCACCTGACGCACGGGCATCACCTGAACTTTTCCGGAAAGACATACAAGGTGGTCGCATACGGGGTTCGTAAGGAAGATGAGACCATTGACTACGACGAGATGGCGCGCCTGGCCGAAGAGCACAAGCCGAAAATGATCATCGGCGGCGCGAGCGCATACCCGCGCATCTTCGATTTCAAGCGGATGCGCGAGATTGCGGATTCAGTCGGGGCGGTTCTCCTGGTCGATATGGCGCATTATTCGGGTCTCGTCGCCGCCGGGCTCTACCCCAACCCGTGCGAGTACGCCGACATTGTCACCTCCACGACGCACAAGACG
>JADGHK010000314.1 GCA_019686145.1 Bryobacteraceae bacterium
CAACGAGGACTGCCCCCGCAATCCACAGCAGCCGCCCCAGCCGAGGGCCGTGCGTCTCGGGCGGGGCGGCCGCATCTTCCTCGGAGACAGCCGGCTTTGCCTTCGGCGCCTCACGATGCTTGAAAACCGGTGAATAGGATCCTTTGGGAATGACGATGACCACGGGCTCCTGGCTGCCTTCGCCTGAGAAGTATTCCTCCAGGCGCTTCCTGAGGCGGCGCACCTCAACCCGCACGATGTTGTCTTCACTGGGACTGTAATCAGAAGGGCGACCGAAGACCTGGCAACCGATGGCCTGCTCCCGCAACTGCTCGGTACGGCCTTCGATCATCTGTTGGCACAAATGCAGCAACAGCTTGCGAAGGCGCGGGGATTTCTGGAAAGTGGCGCTGGCGGCGACCCGTTCGGCGAGTTCCTGCCAGGATTCAGGCGTCATCCCCCCGACAGGCGCCGAGGCATCATTGGAGACGGGAATCCGAGATTCGGGGGTCGACTTGGCCATACTACTTCCCCGTGCCGTCACTGTAGAATTTCCCTCGGTTTTCCGCAACATTTTATCATTTCCGTTGAGTCAGGCTAGAAGGCGGCGCCAAACTTTTTGCTTCGCACAAAGGACGGCCCCTTAGCACGCTGGCAAGGATTTCCGCTGTCGCCTGCCGCCGCCCTTCCTGGCAGGGCATTGAAAACACTCCGCGTTTCACGGTGACTTCCCTGTGAGTTCCCTTGTTCAGGTCCCAACCTTAAAGGTATACATTTTCGGTTGATCCGCCCGCTAAGGGGGTTCAGGCATTTCGTCTAGCTTTTTCCCAAGGGGGTTGAAAATGACAACGATAAGACGCGGGTTTTGCGTGTTATTCCTACTGGCCGCCTGCCTGTGCGCCCAGGACTTCCGCGCCACGCTGACAGGGATCGTCACCGACCCAAGCGGCGCGGCCGTGCCCGGGGCTACCGTCAAGGCGATCAACGTCAATACGAAGATCGAGAAAGAAGTAAAGACTACATCTGTCGGAAACTACACAATTCCCTACCTCGACCCGGGTGTATACCGGATAGAAGTCTCGGCCGAAGGGTTTCAGACGCTCGTCAGGGAACAGATTGTCCTGCGGGTGGCAGACAAGGTGAACCTTCCGCTCCAGCTGGCCATCGGCAAGACAACCGAGCAAATGGTGGTCACCACCCAGCAGGATGTAGTTGAAACGGCTTCCGCCGACCGCGGCTTGGTCTTTGACCCGGTAAAGACCCAGCAGTTGCCGCTCAACGGACGGCAGACCTACATGTTGATGTCCCTCACTCCGGGTGTGATCTTCACCCAGGAACAGTTCGGGCCGGGCGGTTTTTCGGGAACGCGCGGCTGGGATGTGAACAATTCCTATAAGATCAACGGCGCGCGCCCGGGTCAGAACCTTTTTCTGCTGAACGGCGCACCCATCAGCGACAAAGACGGAACTTGGCAGTTGGCTCCTAACGTGGAGGCCGTGCAGGAATTCAAGGTGATGACGAACACCTACGACGCCTCCTACGGACGATTTGGAGGAGGCGTGGTGAACACCACCATCAAGGGTGGCGGCAGCGAATGGCATGGCGACGTCTTTGATTACTTCCGCAACGCTGTGCTCGACGCCAACCGCACCGAAAACAAGCAGACCACGCCGAACAAGCCGCGGCCGGCACACAACCAGCACCAGTTCGGCGGCGTCATCGGCGGACCGATCCGCAAAGACAAGGACTTTGTCTTCTTCAGCTTTGAAGGCTGGCGGGAAATCCTGCCGGTTTCGGTGATTTCCAGCGTTCCGGCCGCCGGGCTGGCCGATGGCAAACACTTCAGCGACTACGGCTACAGCATCTACGACCCGCTGACGTCGCGGCCTTGCACGGGCGCGGACTGCCGCGGATCGGCCTACATCCGCGACCCCTTCCCCGGCAATGTGATTCCGGATTCCCGCATCAGTCCGGTGGGCGCCAAGGTGCTTTCCTACTATCCGGCGCCGAACGGACCCGACCCCAAGGCACTGAACAACAACTATTACAGCAACACTGACGGCCGGTACCGCTACGACCAGCCGATGGGCCGCTGGGACCACAACTTCAGCGAATCGGACCGCTTCTATGCCCTGGTGACCTACCAGCACGGCCAGGAATACCGCAACAGCACCGGCTTCCTGCCTCCGGCCGGCAGCGGCGATATCAACTCGCAGCGCACCGACCAGAACTACGTCGCCACCTGGACGCATGTTCTTTCCCCCACTTCGGTGCTGGATGTCCGCGGGTCCTTCGGCCGCTTCACGTCGATGTTCCCGCGTATGACCGACTATGACTTCACCTCCGCCGACCTCGGTATGACGAAGATGCCGCACGCGCCGACGCTGAAGACTCCTTCGGCTCCGCGCTTCGACGTCAGTGGCCTGACCAACCTGTTCGCCGGTGGCAGCCACGGCGAATGGAGCACCTACAACCAGTGGAACTTCGCGCCCAGCCTCGCCACCACCCGCGGACGATCCACCATCCGCTTCGGCTTTGAATACAACTACGTGGCCCGGGCGACGGCGAACGTCGGCTACTCGAACGGCTACTTCAACTTCAACCAGAACTGGACGCGGCGGCTTTCCGGCTATAATGGGGGCACCTTTGACGGCAGCTCGATCGCCAGCCTGCTGCTTGGCTATCCCGCCGACGGCCGCATCAACTGGAACGAGAACCCCTACGCCACGCGCCCCTACTATGCCTTCTATGTGCAGGACGACTGGAAGCTGGCGCGCACTCTGACGTTGAACCTGGGCCTGCGCTATGAAGTGCAGGTGCCGTGGAAAGAGCGCTTCAACCAATCAAACCGAGGCTTCAATCTCACTGTCAAAAACCCGTTGAGCGACGCGGTGCTGGCCAACTGGGCCAAAATCAAGGCCGAATACGACGCGCAGAATCCAAAGTACCCCTTCCCGGACGCGCCTCCGGTGCTGACGGGCGGGTTCCAGTTTGCCGGCGTGGATGGTCAACCGGAGCGACTCTATGACACGGACTGGACCAACGTCGCCCCCCGCATCGGCATTGCCTGGCAGATCCGGCCCACCACCGTACTGCGCGCCGGCGCTGGCGTCTACTACCAGTCGCCCACCCAGACCAACACCACCAACGGCTTTGCCCAGCAAACCGATTACGTCTCGAGCATCGACGGCATGACTCCGTCGGCCGGCGCCAGCCTCTCGGGCCGCTACTCGCTGGTCGATCCCTTTCCGGATGGGATTCTGCAGCCGCCGGGGGCTTCGGCCGGCCTGCTGACCAACATCGGCCGCAGCATCGGCTGGGATCCGCCGGGATTCAAGATTCCGCGCACCTACCAGTACTCGTTCGGCTTCCAGCAGCAGTTGCCGGGCGGCATCGTCGCCGAGGCTTCTTATGCTGGAAACTACCAGATTTACATCAACCTCAGCACCAACTTGAACCACATGAGCCTCGCGGATTACAAGATCGCGTACTCCGACACGGGCTATGACAGCACGCAAATCCCGAATCCGTTCTACGGCATCCTGCCGCGCAACGGCGGCCTGGGCCAGAACCCGACCATCAACCGGGGTGCGCTGCTGCGCCCGAACCCGATCTTCCAGGACATGACGAACTACCTCACCCAGTGGGGCCGCTACCGCTCCGACGCCTTGCAGGTGAAGATCGAAAAGAAGTTGCTGCAAGGCAGCGGCACGGGCGTGCTCACCTGGGTGCTCTCCTACACCTTCTCCAAGGCGTTTGAAGAGAACCACCGTCTCAACGACTGGAATCTGGATGAGCCTCTAGTCAAGGAGCTCGACTACCAGGACAAACCCCATATGCTGAGCTTTGCCGGCATCTGGGACCTGCCTATCGGCCGGGGGCGGCGATTCTTGAACTCGGAAAATCCGGTGGCGCGGAACCTGGCCAGTGGCTGGCAATTCAACTGGATCTACACTTACTCATCGGGTTACCCCACCGGCTGGCCCGATTTGGACATCAAGCCGGGTTGCGACTGGCACGCGGAGAACCAGAACCGGTATTCCTGGTTCAACAACGACAAATCCTGCTATACCCCCCGGCGGAGCTACACGCTGCGGACCGTCCCGGACCGCTTCCCGGATATCCGCAACCCAGCGATCAAGCAGTTGAACGTTGCGCTGGAAAAATCGACGCGGCTTTCCGAACGGTACCGTTTCGTGATTCGCGGCGAAGCCTTCAACGTTACCAATACGCCTGCCTATGGCGGGCCGGACACCGATTACAACAGCCCGCGCTTCGGTATGCTACCGAATAACCAGCAGAACTGGCCGAGGCTGGTGCAACTTTCGGCGAAGTTCTTCTTCTGATCCGG
>JADGHK010000315.1 GCA_019686145.1 Bryobacteraceae bacterium
GGTGACTACCGGCCGTAGATTTCAGCCACCATGGAGGCGATCTCTTCCGGGACCATTTGCCGCCAGCCGCCACCCGACTGTACCAGCTCCCGCACGCGCGTGGCGGAAACCTCGCTGCAGTCTTCCGTCTCAAGGGTCTGAATCCGGTCTCGGAGATGCGGCGGCGGCACGTACTCTCCTTTCCTCCTTACGACGAGCAGTCCGAATTCCCTGAGCATCTGATCGATGGCCCCTGCCGTGCCGTAATCCCAATTGACAATCCGCTCCGCCGCGTCCCGGCCGCAGAGGAACCAAAGGTCTACGTCGTTGCCAAGTTCTGAGTGACACTCTCTGGCAAGGTCGATAAACAGGGCGCGATCGCTGGTAGCGAGACCGAAGCGGGGGCGCTCGTCGATCAGCGTCTGCAACATGCTCAGCCTCTGCTCGAAGGTCGCTCCGCGGTACTCTTTGTGCGGAAAAGAGCGCGGAAGAACAAACAGAACTTCATCGCAGACTTTGAGGGAAGCTTCCGCGATGGCAAGGTGAGCGCGGGTGGGAGGATTGAACGTCCCAGGGAAGACGGCCAGCTTTTGAACATCAGGGCCTGGGCGGCGCAGGAACTGCATATCCCCATGCTGAGGTATCTGTGTGTCTCCTGCAATCCAGCCGTTCCGTAACAACCGCTCCTTTTACCTGGAAGCTGTCAATGGTGCAGATGTAGCGCCGATCGAAGATTCCTTCGATCAAGGAATTCGGAATCTCCGCGGAGAAGGGTATTGTAGAAGAATACTGACCTGTGTACGGCAACTGACCGCGTCCTGTGAACGTCTGACCTTGGTAGAGTGGATCACTAAAGAACATGTTCACCTGGATTTGCCCGCAATGCAGCCATGAAGTTCCGCCTTCCTACAGCGAGTGTCCGCACTGCGCAGCGATGGGGAAGGAAAAGGCTCAGCCGGCCGGTGAAACATCTGCCGCTGAAGCCCGGCCCGCACAGCCCGCTGCCCCGCTGACACCCGGGCCAGCGCCTGCAACTCATGCCGCGAGCGCGCCGGCCCCGGCCTGGGCGGCGGCGCCGCGAAGGAAGATGCCAGACTGGGTTGTCGCCGTTCTCGTCGCTGGCGGCCTGATCGCTGCCGGCGCTCTGGGCTTTTCCCTGATGCAGCGCTCCCGGGCTACTTCCACGGCGGCCGCGTCGTCTGCCCCGACTCAACTGGAGAAACCGGGTACGCCTGCGCCGGCCGCAAAGCAGCACCCGTACGCAAAGTATCTGGATGTAACGGGAATTCGCGTGACGGAGGATGGACGCAGGAACCTCAAGGTGACTTTCCTGGTCGTCAACCACTCTCCCGCGGAACTGGCGGGCATTGCGGCTAACGTGAGCCTCAGGCGGTCTACATCCGGCCCCGACGAGGAGCCGCTGACGTCGTTTGCCTTCAGATTGCCGGCGCTTGGCCCGTATGAGTCAAAGGAACTTACGGTTCCGGCAAAGACGAAGCTGCGGGCGTATGAGCTGCCGGACTGGCAGTTCCTGCGGGCTGACCTCGACATCACCTCGCCGCAGTAGAGCCTCGAGATTCCGGGCGGCCGCTTCCCCGCGCGCAGGAGAGGCGAAAAATGCAGTGCTAACATGGACTGCATCCGCACTCCTCTTATGGCGAAATCGATTGTAAAGCCCGCGGCGAAGCGGCCGAAGACCAATGCCGAGCGTCAGGCGCGTCTGAAGCAGATTCTTGGAGCTCTCGATCAGCTCTATCCAAACGCTACCTGTGCCTTGCATCATCGAAATGCATGGGAGCTGCTGGTGGCCACCATCCTCTCGGCGCAATGCACCGATCAGCGCGTAAATATGGTTACGCCCAGGCTGTTCGAGAAGTATCCGACAATCGTGGACTTCGCGCATGCGAACCAGCAGGAGCTGGCGGAGGATATCCGTTCTACCGGATTCTTCAATAACAAGGCGAAGTCGCTCATCGGCGCGGCGCGCACGATTCTCGAAAACTTTGGCGGAGAGATCCCTCGGATGATGGAAGATCTCCTGACCGTCCCCGGGGTTGCTCGCAAGACAGCGAACGTAGTTTTGGGGACTGCTTTCGGCATCACCTCCGGGGTCGTCGTCGATACGCATGTGCAGCGCGTCAGCCGGCGTCTCGATCTCACGAAGGAAACGGATCCGGTGAAGATCGAGCGCGACCTGATGAAGATCATTCCGAAGGAGCGCTGGATCCTGTTTTCACACCAGGTCATTCACTTTGGCCGCAACATTTGTATTGCGCGCAAGCCGCGGTGCGCGGAGTGCCTGCTTGACCCGATCTGCTACGCGGAGGATAAGACCAGGTAGGCTTGGCGTCGGCCCAGGTTTGAGATACGATTCTCCCGATGCGACGCCGTCATTTTCTATTCGCTACCGGGTCGGCTTTGTCTGCCAGCCGCATTCTCGGCGCTAACGATCGCGTTCATGTCGGACTGATCGGTTGTGGCGGCAGGGGCCGCTATGTCGCCGGATTCATGCGCCAGGTTCCCAACGTTCATTTCTCGGCAGTTTGTGACGTTTGGAGGGAGAAGCGGCTTGCTGCGAAGCAGTGGGCCGGTCCGGATACTGCGGAGTTTTCGGATTTCCGCAAGCTGCTCGAACACAAGCCGCTCGATGCGGTGCTTGTTGCCACACCCGATCACTGGCACGCAATCCCCACGATCTTCGCCTGCCAGGCGGGCAAGGATGTCTACGTGGAAAAGCCTCTGGCGCACAACGTACGGGAAGGCCGCGCTATGGTGGAGGCAGCCCGGCGCTATCAGAGAATCGTCCAGGTAGGAACGCAGCACCGCTCGGCCCCTCATTATGCGGAAGTCGCGCAGATCGTGCAAAGCGGCGTGATTGGCGAGGTGCGTTTCGTCCGCGTCTGGAACTATTCCAACATGCTGCCGAACGGCATCGGGCATGCCGACGACGAGGCGGTCCCGGACGGCGTGGATTGGGACATGTACCTTGGGCCCGCCCCAATGGTTCCATACAATCGTTTGCGGATCGGCCCGACTTTCCGGTGGTTCTGGGATTATGCCGGCGGCACGATCACCGATTTTGGCGTCCACCGCTTCGATACGGTGAATCAGGTGATGAACGCGAAAGCCCCGCTTACCGTTTCGGCCACCGGCGGACGCTACGTCCTCAAAGACGATGGTCAGATGCCGGACTTACTGCAGGTGACGTGGGAGTTTCCGGGTTGGGTCCTGAGTTACGAAGCCTGCAACTTCAACAGTCACGGCACGGGAGGCAGGACGCCGGGTATGAAATACTACCACGCCAAAGGCGCAGACGATCGCCCGCACGGCGAAGCTTACTATGGAACGAAGGGGACCCTGATGTGCGATCGCCTGGGCTATGAAATTTATCCCGGCAGCGAGGGCGTTCAGAGAGTCTACAAGAACAGCACGGACGCGACCGCGCTTCATGCCCGCAACTTCATCGAGTGCGTGCGCAGCCGCAAAAAGCCGAACGCAGATGTAGAGCTGGGGCATTTGGGAACCAACATCGCTCACCTCGGAAACATCGCTTACAAGACAAGACGGAAGCTGGTGTGGGATTCCGTCAAGGAAGATTTCGAAGGCGCACCTGAGGCTTCCGCCCTTCTTTCTCGCAAAGCTCGCAAGCCCTGGGACATTATCGGCTAGCGCTGCCCCGCCATACGGCAGCGATCTTGCGCAAGTTGTATCTCAAGTTGGAGGCAGTCAATGAGCGGAGGCAGGGCGGTTGTGCGAATTCTTCTGATCGAAGACAACCCCGGGGACGTCTTTCTGGTACGAGAAGCTTTACGATCCCGAGGACTGGAGTTCGAGCTCCATCACTACGCGGACGGGGAGCAGGCGTGGCAGTTCCTCTGTGAGCGCCCGCCTGCCGGCGTCCCGGACCTGATCCTTCTTGACCTTAATCTTCCGAAAACGGACGGCTCCAGCCTGCTGAAACTGATTCGGGAGCACGACCGCCTCCAGGACATTCCCGTCGCGGTTCTCACCTCGTCGCAATCGCCGCATGACGAGCAGGAAGCGGTGCGGATCGGAGCCAACCGGTATCTCCACAAGTCGCCGTTTCTCGATGACTTCCTGAATGAGGTAGGCTGCGCCGTTTCGGAGATGCTTGCCGGACGGCGCGCAACCTAGCTTGCGGGCGTATGAACCGTCAGCGGGGACCGTCACATCGGGAAATGAACTCGCCTTGGCTATAATCGGATCGTCCTCTCAATCTCTCCAAGTTCCGGGGTACGCTTCTTGAATCTCTTGTTAGGGCTGGGACTGATGGTCGCCGTCGGCCTGTCTTTAGGGTTTCTCGGTGCGGGAGGGTCGGCGATCACG